>NZ_JBSFLV010000220.1:0-12077 GCF_053599215.1 Streptomyces sp. NPDC001002
GCCAGCGGCGAAGCACCCCCACAGGCGACGTCCACCCTTCAACATGCCCGCACGGGTGGGCGGGTGGGCCAAGGTTGGTTACGCCGAGACGCGGGACTCTGCGACGTCCCGAGGGGCCGGGACCTCGACCTTCACGCCCGGTTCCGCGCACTGCATCACCCGGGGCAGCCGCAACGCCATCACCGCGCCCAGCAGCAACAGCCCCGCGCTCACGAGCAACGTGACATGCAGACCGTGCACGAAAGAGTCCTGGGCCGCCCGGCGCAGCGCAGCGCCCCGTACGCCCCCAAGCCGCGCGGCCACGTCGTACGCCTCGCCCAGCGAATGCCCCGCCGCCTTGGAGGCCGCCGCCGGCACACCGGGAACAGCCGAAAGCCCGGGCGCGTACGCCGCGTTCATCACGCTCCCCAGCAGCGCGATCCCGATCCCCGCACCGAGCTGGTACGACGTCTCCCCCACCGCCGCGGCCCCGCCCGCCTGCGACGGCGGCGCCTCGCTCAGCATCGACTCGTACGCCCCGAAGAGCGTGGTCTCAAGCCCGAACCCCAGCAGCAGGAACCCGACCAGCAACAACCCCGTGTTGTCGGCACGGCCCATCGCGGTCAGCAACAACACCGCCCCGGCGGTCACGAGGAACCCGACACACACCATCCGCCGCGGCCCGAACCGCCGTAGCATCCGCGCCCCCGCCAGCCCCGCCGCCATCGCCGCGAACGTCAGCGGCAGCAGTCGTAGACCGGTCTCCAACGGCGAAAGCCCCAGCACCAGTTGGAGGTACTGCGCCGCGATCAGCTCAAGTCCCACCAGCGCCAGCATCGCCAGCACGATGCAGCCCACCGACGTACTGAACGCCGGTCGGGAGAACATTCCGAGGTCCACCAGCGGATGCGTACGCCGCCGTTGACGTCGTACGAAAAGAACCAGCAGCACCGCGCCCAGGACCAGCGGCGCCACCGTGAACACGCTGTCCACCGGCTCCCCGCCACCCAGCCGCTTCACACCGAACACCACGCCGAACAGCCCGGCCGCGGCCATCAGCGCGCCGACCACGTCCCACGGACCGTCGCCCGCGCCCCGCGACTCGGGCAGCAGCAGCCGGCCCACCGGCAGGCTGATCAGCATCAACGGGATGTTGACGAGGAAGACCGAACCCCACCAGAAGTGTTCGAGGAGAAAGCCGCCGAGGAGCGGGCCGACCGCCGCGCCCACCGCCGCGACCGCGCTCCAGATGCCGATCGCCAGCGCCCGCTCCCGCCGGTCGGGAAAGACCTGGCGCAGGATCGACAGCGTGGCCGGCATGATCATCGCCCCGCCGACACCGAGCAGCGCCCGCGCGAAGATCAGCACCTGCGCGTCGTGCGCGAGGGCCGCGAGGCCGGAGGCGATGCCGAACAGGCCGTAGCCGAGCAGCAGGATCCGTCTGCGGCCGACCCGGTCGCCGAGCGTGCCGAAGAGGATCAGCAGCGAGGCGCAGACGAGGGGATAGATGTCGACGATCCAGAGCAGCTCTATCGCGCCGGGCTTCAGGTCCTCGGTGACCGCGGGAACCGCGACGTGCAGCACGGTCGCGTCGACCGCGACGAGCAGCAGGCTCACACAGAGGACGACGAGGACGACCCAGCGGTTTGCACCGGCCCCGGCCGCCCGACGGCGCAGCGCAGCGGCGGCCGTGGTCGTCCCGGACATGTACGTACCTCCCAGATGTTCCCTCGCGTTCGGCGGGCACACAGGGTGGGGACTCCCCGTGATCTCGGCCGGAGAGGAGCGGTGGTCTCCGGCCCGCGCAACGAAGGCGAGTGACACGTCAGCGTACGCGAGTTCGCGCCACGGTCACGTGGCGGACCTCTCAGACTTGGCACCTAACCCGTGTGGCGTACGCCACTCCCCCTGACTTCGTCCACGCCGCGCCGGGCTCCCCGGTTCCGGGTGCCGTCGATAATCGAGCCCGTGACCGATCTTGAGACGCGCGCGGCGAGCGCAGGACCGACAGCCGCCCTGCGCCGCGCGGCCCCGGCCCTCCTGGGGTACGCGGCCGTACGCGCCCTGGGGCTGCTCGTGCTGGCCCTGTGGAGCGCCGCGCGCGGCAAGAGCGCGTACACGCTGCTGACGGCCCGCTGGGACGCCCTCTGGTACGTGCGGGTCGCCGAGGGCGGCTACGGCTACGAGGTGCGCCTGCCGAACGGCGACGTCCACTCGAATCTGGCCTTCTTCCCGCTGCTGCCCTGGCTGGAGCGGGGCATCGCCGCGGTCTCCCCGCTGTCCTACGCCGACGCCGGCTTCGTCGTCGCGCTGCTCGCCTCGCTCGCCGCGGCCTGGGGGATCTTCGCGGTCACCGACCACGTGTACGGCCGCCGGGCGGGCGTGTACGCCGTACTGGTGTGGGCCGTACTGCCGGTCGGGATCGTGCAGTCGATGGCGTACAGCGAGTCGCTGTTCACCGCGCTGGCCGCCTGGTCGCTGTACGCGGTCCTGACCGGCCGCTGGCTCACCGCCGGCACGCTGGCGCTGCTGTCCGGCCTGACCCGCCCGGTGGGGCTCGCGGTGGTCGCGGCGGTGTGGGCGGCGGGAGTCGTCTCCTTCATGTCCTCCCCGTCTGTCTCCTCCACGTCCGTCTCCTCGCGGACACGGCACCCTTTCGGGCGGGAGCGAAGCACGGCCGTCGCGCAGGGCGCGGGAGACCCGGCATGCGCCCCCTCCCCCGGGGACGGCCGTACCCACCCCGGCGCACCGGCCTGGCGACGCGCCCTCGCCATGCTCCTCGCGCCCTTGGGCGCCGCCGGTTACGTCCTGTGGGTCGGCCACCGCACCGGCAAGGGCCCGCTCGGCTATCTCGACGTCCAGGCGGGCTGGCGCAACGGTTTCGACGGCGGTTACGCCTTCGCCCGCTTCGTCGCCGACAAGTTCACCTCGATCCCGGGAGCGCTCGCCGGCGTGGGACTGATCGTCGGAGTCGCCCTTGTGGGCCGGCTGTACGTCACCTGTGTGCGGCAGCGTCAACCGCTCCCCCTGCTGGTGTACGCGGGTGTCGTCACCGTGCTCGCCCTGTGCGCGTCGAGCTACTTCGGCTCGAAACCACGCCTGCTGATGCCCGCCTTCCCCCTGTTGCTCCCCCTCGCCCTGGCCCTGTCCCGGCTGCGAACGCGCAGGTCGGCGCTGGTGCTGGGCGGCATCGCGGTGGCCTCGGCCGTGTACGGAGCGTTCTGGCTGAACGGCTCGGGACCACCATGATCGACTCGTGGCGCCCGGTGATGGCCAGGCCAAATCAACACCATCTCCAGGTGAACGAATTCATAAGTCCCTTTTAACCGAACCCTGGAATGATCAAAGGAATTGAAGGAACCGGTCATCCAACATTGCGGATTCCTCGGAAATAAACCCTCCCTTGAGAGGAATCCCACATCACATCGTCATCACAAAGCCGCTGATTCGCCCGGGAACTGAGCTCACTCGCTGTAACGTCGATTGGGTGCGTACCGAACGAACCCTCACCCGTCTGGACCGGGTGTTCGCCAGGCTCGACCGAGAGCCGGAACGCCCGGCCCACATCGATGTGCCGAAGATGAGCAGGCACAGGGTCGCCCTCCTTACCGGGACCCTGGCCTTCTATCTGGCGATCGTGTGGGCCGTGGTGACCACCTCGTGGCTGGTCCGCCTCGACTGGCAGGTCATGTTCTTCCGCCCCTACCAGCAATGGCAGGGCATCCACTGGTTCGTCGACTACTACGTGGTGCTCGGCCAGCGCGGCCCGACCGCGGTGATGGTCGCGGCCTGGCTGGGCTGGCGCTCCTGGCGGCAGCACACCCTGCGCCCGCTGATCACCCTCGGCGCCTCGCTGCTGCTGCTGAACATCACCGTCGGCGCCGCCAAGCTCGGCATGGGCCGCCTCGGGCCGCACTACGCGACCACGATCGGCTCGAACGAGATGGGTCTCGGCGGCGATATATTTCCGAGCGGTCACACCGCGAACGCTGTCGTGACCTGGGGAATCCTGGCCTATCTGGCCTCCAGCCCCAGGACCCGCCGCTGGCTGTCGGCCGTCTCCGCGGTCACCTCCCTGGGCGTCGGCATGGCCACCGTCTACCTCGGTACGCACTGGCTGAGCGACGTGATGCTCGGCTGGGCCGCCGGTCTGCTGGTCCTGCTCGCCCTGCCCTGGTGCGAGCCGCTGATCACCCGCGCCGAGACCGCGATCTTCGACCTGCGCGACCGCTGGCGGGCCCGCACTCCCGCCGGGGCGACCGCGCCGGCCCTCCCCGTGGGGACACCCGTGCTGGTCAAGCCGCACTCGACGGCGTCGGACGAGGCCGCGGCGCACGAGCCGGCCTCGGTCTCCCGCACCGCCCGGGCGCCCGTCTATCTGGCCCCGGGCCCGCACACCACGCGCGCGGAGCGCACGCCCGTCACCCCGGTCGGCAGCCGCCGTCCACCGCACGCGGACCGCGTACCGCGCGGCACCCCGGCCCCGGCCCGCCCGGCGACGGGCGGCTGACCGGCATCCGATCGGCGTCACGATCGACGGCACGGACGGCGGGGTCGGTACGCACCACCACCCCCATACGGCGAAGGCCCCGGTTCCTGGACAGGAACCGGGGCCTTCGCCGTACATCCGTAGGTCCGTATGCCGGTCAGCCCTTCCAGGCGCGGGCCACGCTGCCGTTCCTGACCTCGAAGTTCAGCCGGCCCACGCGGTACTCCATGGTGATGATCGCCCCCGGTGGCAGCGAGCGCACCGTGGACCACCCCCGCTCGCGCGCACGCCGCTCGGCGTCGGCCGCGGCGAGGCCGACGTATCCGTCCGGACTATCCTGGGGCTCCGCTGGTGGAGTCGGAATCGGTGCCATGCCGCCACGCTAGGCCCTGCCGGGCGGGCAGGGAAGCCGAGGCCGCGGCCATGGGTTCCGTATCCGTCTCCGGTCACGCTTCTGTCACAGGATCACGACACGCGTTTCGTCCGAACTCCGCCACCTGGCCGAGCGGTTCCGTACGCCTTCCGCCGGTAATCGAACGTAATTCCCGGGGGGCCTCAGGGCTCTTCTTATAGTCCGTCGGAAAGTGCCGCGAGAACTTCCCGAGACCGCCTCCGCGGGCACCGCCAGGCGTCCATTCCCGGCCGATTCCGCGCGGTCCCGCGGGAGCTGACGACGCATAGGAAATACACGGTTCCAGCACACAATCACCGCACCGCCTCACGGTGCCCGACCGGCTTCGGCCCGGGCCAGGGAACGGGTCAGCCGGTCACGGGCCGTCCTGATCGCCTCGGTGAGCTCGACCGGCTCCAGCACCTCGAACTCGAAGCCCATCAACATCACATGAATGACCATCACGTCGAGGCTCGCGGCCCCGGTGCGCAGAATGCAGGCGTCGGGCCCGTCCGCCTCCAGCTGCCCGGACGAGGGCGAGACGCGCTCGGCCGCCTCCGCCAACGGCACCAGCAACCGGACGACCGCGTGCGTGGCGTACGCGCGCGTGGAGACGCCCTTCGAGACGTACGCGGCGAGGTCATCGGCGGGCGGGGTGCGCGGGGCGAAGCGCGGGCCGTGCGGCGGCTTCGGGGTGATGCGGTCGACGCGGAACGTACGCCAGTCCACGCGCTCCAGGTCCCAGGCGACCAGGTACCAGCGGTGCTCGGTGCACACCAGGCGGTGCGGTTCGACGGTGCGGCGGGTGGGGGCGCCGTCGTGGCTGCGGTACTCGAAGCGCAGCCGTTCGGAGTCCCGGCACAGGTGGGCGATCTCCGTCAGGACGGCCGGATCCACGGCGGAGGGCCGGGGGCCGCGGAGCATCGGCACGGTGAAGGCGTTCAGGGCGCCGACGCGGCGGCGCAGCCTGGTCGGCAGAACCTGTTCCAGCTTGGCGAGGGCCCGTACGGAGGTCTCGCCGATGCCCTCGATGCCCTGCCCGGCGGCCGTGCGCAGGCCGACGGCGACCGCGACCGCCTCGTCGTCGTCCAGGAGCAGCGGCGGCAACTCGGCGCCCGCGCCCAGCTGGTAGCCGCCGCCGGTGCCCGGGCTGGCGTTGACGGGGTAGCCCAGCTCACGCAGCCGGTCCACGTCCCGGCGCACGGTGCGCGGGGTGACCCCGAGGCGGTCGGCCAGGTCGGCGCCGGACCACTCGCGGTGGGCCTGGAGGAGCGAGAGGAGGCGCAGGAGTCGTGCCGAGGTCTCCAACATGGTCGAAGTCTCTATCAAGGGCTGTACGGGAGTTGAGGCACCTCGAAACAAGTGCTGTTCATGTCCCCCTGCGCCACCCACCCCTTGCCGTCCTGCCAGCGGGCCACCGACAGACACGTCCTGCGCGTCTTGGGCGGTTCGGCGAGCCGCTCGAAGGAGACGGGAACCAGTAGGCAGTCGGCGGTGTAGTTCTCGCTCCGATTCATGAAGCCGTCGACGCACGCGCGCGCGAGGCCGGTCCTCGTCCTCGCGCACGACTTCGCCGCGTCCGTGAACCACATCCCGGCCGCCCAGCCCTCCAACTGCCACTGGGAGTGCGTCTTCAGGCCCTTGGTGGCGTCCCGGAACTCCCGTACGGCCGGGTCGGACGTGTCCTCGAAGTCGCGGCTGGACCCGGTCGCCCACAGCGCGTTGCGGCAGCGCGGCGCGTCCTTGTAGTCGTCGGGGACGGTGGACGTCCAGTTCTGCACGTTGGTGACCTTGGCGATGACGTTCGCGCCGACCTCGTCCATGGCCTCGCACAGCTGCGCGTTGCCGTGCGTGTCGATGGCGTCGAAGACCAGGTCGGCGCCCTGCTGCTTCAGATCGGCCGCGACGGCGCGGAAGTTGGGCAGCGCGAAGTCGACCTGCTCGGTGACGACCTTGTAGCCCTCGGCCCGCAGTCCCTGCTCGACGAGCCGCGCGTAGGCGGCGGAGGCGGCCTGGTTGTACGACACGACGGCGGCCGTACGGGCGCCCTGCTCGCGCTTGAAGTACCGGTAGACCTCGGTGCCGCCGTACAGCTTCCCGCCCCAGCCCGGGGTGCCGGCGCGGGGCGCGAGGCTGCCGTAGATGCCGTAGAGGTGCGGCCAGGTGTCGTAGGCGGCGCCGATGGGCTGGCCGCCGATGTCGGGCACGCGCGCGTGGGAGACGCGGGAGGCGCCGGCGTAGTCCAGCGCGGTGGTGGCGACCAGGGCGACCACCTTGTCCTCGTCGATCAGCCGGTGCACGCACGTGTTGTTGCCGACCCCGCTGCCGCCGTCGTCGCACTCCCGCACCTCCACGGGGTGCCCGTCGATGCCCCCGCGCGCGTTGAGGCGGTCGAACCACGCCTTGGCGCCGTCGCGCGGGCCGGTGAAGGTGTCGCCGCCGACCGGGCTGGTGACGCTGGTGATGATGCCGACGCGGATCGGCGCGGTGTCGGTGCGCGCGGGTGCGGGCGTACGCGTGCCCGACCCGAAGTCGCTCTCCGGCAGCCGGCTGCCGCACGCCGTGCCCAGCAGGAGCAGCGCCGCGGCAGCCGCCCCCTCAGCAGCCCGCCGCGGGCGACTGCGAGGCATCGCCGCTCAACGCCACCAGCGCGCACAGGGTGTTGACGGACACCTTCCAGGTGCCGTCCTGCTCGACCGAGGTCCCAGAGGCCTTCGGCAGGGCGGTGGCGCCGTTGAGGGTCAGGTTGTACGTCACGGTCGCCTCGTCCGCCTTGGTGAACTCGACCGTGGTGACCTCCGCCTGCACCTGTCCGCCGCGTTCGTCGCCGTTGAAGGCCCGCAGGACCGGTCCCATCTTGTCGCCGTCCTCCAGGACGGCCTGTTTGTCCTTCGTGGAGAACTTCGGGTCGAAGAACTTCTCCCAGTTGGCCTTGACCTGTCGCTCGGCCGCCGCCGGGTCGGCGGGCGCGGTGGCCGCGGGCTCGCTGGCCGGCGCGCTCGTCGTCTCCGCCACGGACGGGGTGGGGGGTGCGCTGTCGTTGCCGCCGCTGTCGTCACTACAAGCGGCCAGGACCGGAGCGAGCGCCAGCGTCACAGCGACCGCACCCGCCCTCCATCGGCCGTTCCCCCGCCTGAGGTCGCTCCCGAGAACCATCTGGCTCACCACCGGGTGTCGGTCCGGGCTGGGCGCACCCGGTGCTTTCAGGGTCAGCTGACAGAAGGCATAGTGCAAGCCATTGGCTGACATGGACAGACTCATGACGTGTGGGAGCCAGAAATGCGGACAGCCCGACTGCGGAGCGTGCATCCCGTCCTGTGGGCCGGCTGGGCCGCGCTCGCCGCGGGCGCGGTGCTGTGCGTGATCGGCTGGTACGGCATCTCCGGCGAGCGCTACGCCGAGCGCCAGCTGCCCTACCTCGCCTCCTGCACGATCCCCGGCGCGGCCCTGATCGTCGCCGCCGCGGTGCTGCTCACCCACGGCCGCACGACGGCCGCCGCCGCGCGCGTGGACGAGCTCTACGGCCTCCTGATCGACGAGCCCGCCGACGCCGACGAGTCCGGTCCCGCGGTCACCGCGCCCCTGGCGGTCAGCGGGGACCTGCTGATGGTGCCGGGCGGCACGCTCTTCCACCGCGCGGACTGTCCGCTGGTGGCCGGGAAGGCGGAGGCGGTCCCGGTGGACGCCAAGCTGCTTGCGAGCGGTGAGCTGGGGCCCTGCCCCATCTGCGAGCCCGCCGAAGAGACCGACTGATGTCGTCACTGACGTACGACCTCACGCTCGCCGGGCTCTCGGTCGGCAGCGCCGCCGCGCTCACCGGGATCGGCCTGATCGTGACGTACCGCGCGACCGGGGTGCTCAACTTCGCGCACGGGGCGATCGCCATGGTGTGCGCGTACGTGCTGCGGCAGTGCGTGGTCGAGTGGGGCTGGCCGCTGTGGCCGGCCGCGACGGTGACGCTGGTGGTGCTGGCCCCCGCGCTCGGTGTGGTGCTGGAACGGTTCGTCTTCCGCCCGTTGGCGATCCTGGGCGGCGATCCCGCGCAGACACTGGTCGCGTCGATCGGGGTCTTCGTGCTGCTGGTCGGCGGGGCCGCGCTGGTGTGGGGCCAGGGGGCGCGGGACGACGCGCCCGAGCTGGTGTCGGCGGACCCCTGGGGGCAGTTGGCCGTCGTCCTGGTGCTGGCCGCCGGGGTCGGGGCGGTGATCCGCTGGACGCGCTTCGGGCGGGAGCTGCGGGCCGTGGTGGACGACCGGCGGCTCGCGGTGCTCGGCGGGATCGACGCGGACCGGGTGGCCGCCGCGGGCTGGGCGTTCGGGGCGTTCACGGCGGGCCTGACGGGCGTCCTGCTGGCGCCGTACGTCCGCCTCGACCCGTACGGGCTGCCGCTGCTCGTCATGGAGGTCGTGGCGGTCGCGGTGGCCGCGCGGATGCGGAGCCTGCCGGTCGCCGTGGTGGTGGCCCTCGGGATCGGGGTGGCGCAGAGCCAGTTGACGCGGCTGCATCCCTCCGGCCGGAGCGAGCAGTTGCTCCAGGCGGTCGGCGCGAACCTCTTCGTCGTCGCCCTGCTGGTGGCCGCCCTGGTGCTGCCCCGCATCGGCACCCGCGACGCCCTCCCCCGCACCGCCACCGCGCGCGTGTCCACACCGCCGGGCGCGTGGATCGTGGCGGTGGTGCTCTTCCTCCTCCCGCTCGGCTTCGCGGGCTCGGACCTGCATACGTCCGTCCAGGTGCCGGCGCTGGGTGTGGTGCTGCTGTCCCTGGTGGTCGTCACCGGCCGCGGCGGCCAACTCGCCCTGGGGCAGGCGGCGTACGCGGGCCTGGGCGCCCTGTTCACGGCGCTCCTCGCGGCGGGCCGCTTCCCCGGCCTGCCCCGCCTGCCCGAACTGGCCGCGCTCGCGCTGGCGGTCGTCCTGGTCGCGCCGCTGGGCCTGCTGACCGGCTGGCCCGCGATCAGCCGCCGGGGCCTCGCGCTGGCGCTCGCGACCTTCGCGGTGGGTGTCGGCGTGAGCCGGTTCGTGTTCGCGCAGCCGTACGCCACGTCCGGACTCTCCCTGGACCGCCCGGCGGGCTTCGACGGCGACCGCGCGTACTACGTCCTGGAGTTGGCCCTGCTGGCGGCCGCCCTGCTGGCCACGCACGCCTTGCGCAGGGGCCGTACCGGCCGGGCCCTCGCGGCCATGCGGGACCACGAGTCGGGGGCGTCGGCGGCGGGCGTCCGCGTCCCGTCCCTCAAACTCCTCGCGTTCGTCTCCGGCGCCGCCCTGGCCGCGCTCGGCGGCGGCATGCTCGGCATGGGCCTGCGTGCCTTCGACCCCGGCGCCTACGACCCCGTACGCGGCCTCCTCTGGTTCGCCGCGGTCGTGGTCCTCGGCGCGGACAGCACCCTGGGCGCGCTGGCCGCGGCGGCCCTCCTGGTCGGCCTGGACGCGGGTGCGCGGGGCGGGGTGGCGGCGGCGTTGATCGGCGTACTGGCGGTACTGGTCGGCCGCTTTCCCGGGGGGCCGTACGAGGCTCTGCGGACGGCTGCGGGGCGGCTGCGACTGCGGCGGGGGGTGACGCTGACCGCGGTGGGGATGCGGGTGCGGGCGAGGGTGCGACCGGTGGAATGGCGAGCCGATGTCCCGCGCACCCCGACCCCCGACCGGGCCGGCACCGCCACCTCGGCAACCCTCGCGACTTCCAACTCCCGGATCTCGCCCACCCCGTCCATCTCGACTCCCGCCGTCTCCCCGCGTGCCCCCGCCCTCTCCGCCCGCGCCCTGCACGCCCGTTACGGCGGATTCACCGCCCTCGACGGCGTCGATCTCAACGTTCGGCCCGGGCAGGTCACCGCGGTGGTCGGGCCCAACGGGGCCGGGAAGAGCACCCTGTTCCACTGTCTGGCCGGGACCGTGCGGCCCGCGCGCGGGGAGGTGCGTTTCGGGGGGCGGGACATCACGCGCCTCGCGGCGCACGCCCGTACCCGGCTCGGAATCGCGCGGACGTTCCAACAGCTCGCCGTCTTCCCGTCGTTGACCGTGGCCGAGAACGTCCGCGTGGGTGCCGAGCAGGGTCGCCTCGCCGATCCGGACGCCGTGGAGCGGGCCCTGCGCCTGTTCGGACTCGACGGGCCGGTACGGGCCCTGCCCGCCGCCGGACTGCCCACCGGCACCCTGCGCCGCGTCGAACTCGCCCGGGCCCTCGCCGGCAGCCCGCGCGTGCTGCTGCTCGACGAGCCGGCCGCCGGCCTCGACGACACCGAAGTCGCCGCCATGGCCCGGGTGCTGAGGGCTCTGGCGGCCGACGGCACCGCCCTCCTCGTGGTCGAGCACGACCTCGATCTCGTCGCCGACCTGGCCGACGTCGTCCACGTGATGACGGCCGGCCGCATCGTCGCCTCGGGCCCCGCCGACCACGTCCTGGAGACCCTCGGCACGCCCGGCATCCGAGAGGCCGGTGTATGACCGACTCCCGCGCGACGCCGACGACTTCCACCTTCGTCTCCCTGCGCCACGCGCGCGTGCGCTACGGCCCCCTGGAGGCCCTGCACGGCATCACCCTCGCCGCGCCCGGCCCCGGCCTCACCGTCCTGCTGGGCCGCAACGGCTCGGGCCGTACGACCGTGCTGCGCGCGCTGGCCGGGACCGTGCCGTTGTCCGGCGGGGCGGTGGTGTGGGACGGCGTCGACGTGACGCGGCTGCCGGCGTTCGAGCGCGCCCGCCGCGGACTGTGCCTGGTCCCGGAGCGGCAGGCCGTGTTCGGCTCGCTCACCGTGCGCGAGAACCTGGAGCTGGCCGCGAGCGACCACTCCCCCGCCCTCGACGCCTATCCGCAGCTGCGGCCCCTGCTCCAGCGCCGGGCCGGCACGCTCTCCGGCGGCGAGCAGCGCATGCTCGCCCTCTCCCGCGCCCTGCTGGCACACGCGCGCGTGGTGCTCGTCGACGAACCCGCGCAGGGCATGTCACCGACGGTCGCGGCCCGCACGTACGAACTGCTGGCCGCGCTGGACGCATGCGTGATCGTCGCCGAACAGCGGCTGCCGCCCGGGCTCCAGGACCGCGCGCCCGTCTTCGTGCACGAACTGCGCCGCGGCACGGTCGTGTTCAGCGGGGAGGCGGGCGAACTGGAGCATCAGGCATCAGGGGTCCAAGGCGGCGAGTACGGGGATGGAGGGCAGGTTCCCGACGGAGACCGCGGCGAGCGCGGCGACGCCCGCGTGCACGGAGAGCAGATTGT
>NZ_JBSFLV010000221.1:0-11942 GCF_053599215.1 Streptomyces sp. NPDC001002
GGCTGGTCGACCAGTGGAGCCTGCGCGCCGAGCAGCTCTTCGGGATCCCCGCCGAGCACGCCGTCGGCATGGACCCCATCGAGGCGTTCATCGACCGTACGACTGGAGCTGTGGCACACGGCCCGATCCGTCTTGTTCAGCAGGCGTGCCCGTGCTTTTCGTGGACGCCGGACGTCCCGTCCGTGAGGGGACCGTCCACCAGACCCCCGTCCAGCAGCGTGTCCAGCAACGTGCCGAACACCTCCCGCTGCTCGCCCGTGAGCGGCCCCAGGATCTCCTCGGCCGCCGACCTGCGTGACCTGTGCAGGCCGCGCAGCGCCTCGCGGCCGTCGTCCGTGAGCTCGATCCGGATCACCCGGCGATTGGTCGGGTCGGGAACCCGGCGCACCTTGCCGTTCGCCTCAAGCCCGTCGACCAGCGTCGTCACGGCCCGCGGGACGACCTCCAGGCGCTCGGCGAGATCCGCCATGCGCGGTGGTGAGCCCCAGTGCGACAGCGTGCGCAGCAGCCGGGACTGGGCGGGGGTGACACCCAGTCCCGCCAGCTCGATGTGCCGCTTCTGGATGCGGTGCACACGGCGGGTGAACCGCAGCAGCTGCTCGGCGAGCAGGCCGTCGGAATCTGGCGTGGTCATGCGGGAACAATATCAGGATGAAGTTCATTGTGAGCATAGGTAACAATGAGCTAAGCTCCGTCAGTCCTCACCACCTCACCCTCCGTAGGAGCCATGCCCCGAGACGACATCAACTGGACCCCCGCCCCCGGCACCTCGACCGACGAACCCCGGCAGGTGCGCCGAATCCTCCGACTCTTCAAGCCCTACCGAGCCCGGCTCGCCGTCGTCGGCGTGCTGGTCGGTGCCGCGTCCGTGGTCACCGTGGCCACTCCGTTCCTGCTCAAGGAAACGCTGGACGTGGCCATCCCCCAGGGCCGCACCGGGCTGCTCAGCCTGCTCGCCCTGGGCATGATCCTGAGCGCCGTCCTCACCAGCGTCTTCGGCGTGCTGCAGACCCTCATCTCCACGACGGTCGGCCAGCGCGTCATGCACGACCTGCGCACCGCGGTCTACGGCCGTCTGCAGCGCATGTCGCTCGCCTTCTTCACCCGCACCCGCACCGGCGAGGTGCAGTCCCGCATCGCCAACGACATCGGCGGTATGCAGGCCACCGTGACCTCCACGGCCACGTCCCTGGTCTCCAACCTGACCAGCGTGGTCGCCACGATCATCGCGATGATCGCCCTCGACTGGCGGCTCACCGCCGTCTCCCTGGTCCTGCTCCCGTTCTTCGTGTGGATCAGCCGCCGGGTCGGCAACGAACGCAAGAAGATCACCACCCAGCGCCAGAAGCAGATGGCCGCGATGGCCGCGACCGTCACCGAGTCGCTGTCGGTCAGCGGCATCCTGCTCGGCCGCACGATGGGCCGCTCCGACTCGCTGACGCACTCCTTCTCCGAGGAGTCCGAGGGCCTGGTCGACCTCGAAGTCCGCTCGAACATGGCCGGCCGCTGGCGCATGGCCGTCATCACGATCGTCATGGCCGCCATGCCGGCGATCATCTACTGGACGGCCGGTCTCGCCCTGCAATCAGGCGGCCCGGACATCTCCATCGGCACCATCGTCGCCTTCGTCTCGCTCCAGCAGGGCCTGTTCCGCCCGGCCGTGAGCCTGCTGGCCACGGGCGTCCAGATCCAGACCTCGCTCGCGCTCTTCCAGCGCATCTTCGAGTACCTCGACCTGCCGATCGACATCACCGAGCGCGACAACCCCGTCCACCTCGACCGCGTCAAGGGCGAGGTCGCCTTCGAGAACGTCGAGTTCCGCTACGACGACAAGGGCGCCCCGATCCTCGACGACATCGACGTCACGGTCCCCGCGGGCAGCAGCCTCGCGATCGTCGGCCCGACCGGCGCCGGAAAGTCGACGCTCGGCTATCTCGTCCCGCGGCTGTACGACGTGACGGGCGGCCGGGTCACCCTCGACGGGGTCGACGTGCGCGACCTCGACTTCGACACCCTCGCGCGCGCGGTCGGCGTCGTCTCGCAGGAGACGTACCTCTTCCACGCGACGGTCGCCGACAACCTGCGCTTCGCGAAGCCCGACGCCACCGACGAGGAGCTGCACGCGGCGGCCCGGGCGGCCCAGATCCACGAGCACATCGCGGGCCTGCCCGACGGGTACGACACCGTCGTCGGCGAGCGCGGCCACCGGTTCTCCGGCGGCGAGAAGCAGCGCCTGGCCATCGCCCGCACGATCCTGCGCGATCCGCCGGTGCTGATCCTCGACGAGGCGACCAGCGCCCTGGACACCCGCACCGAGCACGCCGTGCAGGAGGCCATCGACGCCCTGTCGGCCAACCGCACGACGCTCACCATCGCGCACCGCCTGTCCACCGTCCGCGACGCCGACCAGATCGTGGTCCTCGACTCCGGGCACGTGGCCGAGCGGGGCACGCACGAGGAGCTGCTGGAACAGGACGGGCGGTATGCGGCCCTCGTACGCCGGGATGCCCAACTGGAACCGACAAGCTGAAAATATGCCGGGTTTGTGACGATATGCGGGTTACCGTGCCCGCATGTACCTCAACACTCCGCCACGGAGAACGATTCGACTGACGCGCAGGGGCCGGCTCGTCCTCATCGCGACCGGAGCCGTCGTGGCCGGCACCGCCGTGGCGGTGCCGCTGCTGAGCCTGGACAGCGAGGGGGAGACGAAGCCCGTCTCGCTGGTCATCCCGGAGGGCTGGCGGGCCGGCCAGATCTACGACGCCGTCGACAAGGCCCTCACCCTGCCGCCCGGCAGCGCCAAGAAGTCGCTCGCCAAGGCGAACCTGAAGCTGCCGAACGACGCGGAGGGCAACCCCGAGGGCTACCTCTTCCCGGCGACGTACCCGCTCACCGAGAAGGCGACCCCCGAGTCCCTGCTGTCGTACATGGTCGACACGGCCAACAAGAAGTTCAACGGGGCGCCCGTCGCCGCGGGCGCCCAGCGCAACTCGATGAACGTCTACCAGGCGGTCACCATCGCGAGCATCGTCCAGGCCGAGGCGGCCACGAAGGCGGACATGGGCAAGGTGGCCCGGGTCGTCTTCAACCGGCTGGAGCGGGGGATGCCGCTGCAGATGGACTCCACGCTCAACTACGCCCTGAACCGCTCGACGCTGCGCACGACCAGCGACGACACGCGGATCGACAACCCCTACAACTCGTACATGCGCATGGGCCTGCCGCCCACGCCGATCGACAACCCGGGCGAGGACGCCATGCGCGCGGCCATCAGCCCGACGCCGGGCGACTGGATGTACTTCGTGACGGTCAAGCCCGGCGACACTCGCTTCACCGCCGACTTCGCCCAACACCAGCGCAATGTCGCGGAGTTCAACGCCCAGCAGAAGGGCGGGGCGAACACGCAGGCCAAGTCTGGGAGGTGAGTGGGCGGGGCATCATGCGGCGGTCGACTCCACCGATTCGGCAGGCTCGATCGACTCGGCGGGATCGTCCGGCTCGCTCGGTGATTCGGCCAGCAGTCGCCTGATGTCCCGTACGGCCGCGCGGCCCGCCCGGTTGGCGCCGATGGTGCTGGCCGAGGGGCCGTAGCCGACCAGGTGGATGCGCGGGTCGGCGACCGCGCGGGTGCCGTCGACCTGGATGCCGCCGCCCGCCTCGCGCAGCCGCAGGGGCGCGAGGTGGTCGATGGCGGCGCGGAATCCGGTGGCCCAGAGGATCACGTCGGCGGCCACGCGGCGGCCGTCGTCCCACTCCACGCCCTCGGGCGTGATGCGGTCGAACATGGGCTGCCGGTCGAGGACACCGTCGTCGATGCCTTGCCGGATCGCGTCGTTGAGCGGCAGCCCGGTCACCGACACGACACTCTTCGGCGGCAGTCCCTGCCGGACGCGTTCCTCGACGAGCGCGACGGCCGACCGACCGACGTCCTCGCTGAAGGGACCCTCGCGGAAGACGGGCGGACGCCGGGTGACCCACGTCGTGGCCGCCGCGTACGGGGCGAGCTCCAGCAGGTGCTGCGTTCCGGAGGCGCCGCCGCCCACCACGATGACCCGCTGCCCGGCGAACTCCTCGGGACCGCGGTACTGCGCGGTGTGCAACTGCCGCCCGCGGAACGTCTCTTGGCCCTTGTAGCGCGGCCAGAACGGCCGGTCCCAGGTGCCCGTCGCGTTGATCAGCGCCCGCGTCGACCAGGTGCCGACCGAGGTCTCGACGAGCAGCCGCCCGCCGACGCCCTCGCGCACGGCACTCACGTCCACGGGACGTCGTACCCGCAGGTCGAAGGCGCGCTCGTAGGCGGCGAAGTACTCCGCGACGACCTCCGCGGAAGGGCGCGCCGGGTCGGCGTCGGTGAGTTCCATGCCCGGCAGGGAGTGCATGCCGTGCACCTTGCCGTACGTCAGTGAGGGCCAGCGGAACTGCCAGGCGCCGCCCGGGGCGGGGGAGTGATCGAGCACCACGAAGTCGCGCTCCGGCTCGAAGCCGGTGCGGCGCAGGTGATAGGCGCTGGACAGACCCGCCTGCCCGGCGCCTATGACGACGACCTCGACCTCACGCGTGTTGTTCACACTTCTACCAACGGTGGTGAGGCCACCGATCTTCCCGGTCCGAGGCGGGGCCCTTCCCGGTCCTGTGCGTGGCTTCGGTGGTTCGCTGGCCTCCAGGTCACCGCCCGCCGGCGACCAGGAGTGGTGCGGCGCCGCCGGCGACGGTGTCCTCCAGCAGCCCGCGCGCCGACAGCTCAGGGATCACGCCCTCCCCGAACCAGTACGCCTCCTCCAGATGCGGATAGCCGGACAGCACGAAGTGCTCGACGCCCAGCGCGTGGTACTCCTCGATCAGGTCGGCCACCTCGGCATGGCTGCCGACCAGTGCGGTCCCCGCGCCGCCACGCACGAGACCCACCCCGGCCCAGAGGTTCGGGTGGATCTCCAGTTCACCGCGCGAGCCGCCGTGCAGGGCGAGCATGCGCTGCTGGCCCACCGACTCGCTGCGTCCGAGCGCGGTCTGCGCGGCCGCGATCGTGTCCGCGTCGAGATCGTCGAGCAGCCGGTTCGCCGTCGCCCACGCCTCGGCGGACGAATCGCGCGAGATGGTGTGCAGCCGCACCCCGAAGCGCACGGTCCGGCCCTCCCGTTCGGCCAGCGACCGGATCCAGTCGATCTTCTCCTTGACCTGCGCGGGCGGCTCGCCCCAGGTCAGATAGACGTCCGAGTGCCGCGCCGCGACCGGCCCGGCGGCGGGTGACGACCCGCCGAAGAAGATCTGCGGCAACGGGTCGGGCGGCAGCGCGGTCAGCCCGCCCTCGACCTGGTAGTGCTCGCCTTCGAAGTCGTACGGCTGTCCCCGCCACACCCCGCGTACGACGGACAGGAACTCGTCCGTGCGCGCGTACCGCCGGTCGTGGTCGAGCCGGTCGCCGAAGCGCCGCTGCTCGGCCGAGTCGCCGCCGGTGACGACGTTCAGCAGCAACCGCCCCCGGGTGACCCGCTGATAGGTCGCCGCCATCTGCGCGGCGAGCGTCGGCGAGATGAGCCCGGGCCTGAACGCGACCAGGAACTTGAGCCGTTGGGTGTGCTGCGCGAGCGCCACGGTCGTCAGCCAGGCGTCCTCGCACCAGGTGCCGGTCGGCGTCAGCACGGCTTCGAAGCCCAACTGCTCGGCAGCTTTGGCGATTTGGGCGAGGTACTCGATGTCCGGAGGGCGCACCCCGCGGACCGGGGAACCGGCCTGGTTGGACCCGTAGGCGTGCCGGTCGACGAGCGTACGCCCGTCACCGCCCGTCGGCAGGAACCAGTGCAGGTGGACGGACATGTCACGAACCCCCGGAGGTACGGGCCGGAGTGGTGGACGGGGGCAGGTCGCCGTTGTAGCGGGTGTCCACGAAGTCGGCGAAGTCGACCTTCTTCGGGATGAGCTTCAACTCGGTGAAGGTGTCGGCGATTTCCTGCTCGGAGGCCACAACTCCCTTGTCGACAGCGACCGTCACCCGCGTGGAGTTGGTCCGCTTCACCGAGGCCAGCGCGGTCTCGTAGGGCAGCCCGGTGTCCTTCGCCCAGACCTTGGCCCACTCCTCCTGATGGCCGTAGACCCACTCGGTGGCTCGGTCGAGCCGCGCAAGATAGTCCTTGATCGCGGCGGCTTTCTCCTTGTCCTTCAGCGCGTTCGGCGCCGCCACCTGGAAGGTCAGACCGTTGGTCACACCCTGCCCGGTGGTCAGGACACGCCCCTGCTTCGCCTGCAGAATCTGCGAGGTGTACGGGTCCCACACCGCCCACGCGTCGACCTTGCCGGACGTGAACGCGGCCAGTGCGTCGGCGGGTTGGAGGTACTTGACCTTCACGTCGCTCAGGCTCAGCCCGGCCGCCTTGAGGGAGGCCACCAACTGGTAGTGCGCGGAGGAACCCTGCGCCACCGCGACCGACTTCCCCTTCAGCTCCTGGGGTTTGGTCAGCTTCGAGTCGTTCGGTACGAGGATGGCGTCGCCCTCGGACGTGCCGTGCCAGGCGGCCACCACCGAGATCTTCGAGCCGGCGCCGGCCGCGAAGACCGGCGGGGTGTTGCCGACGCCGCCGATGTCGACGGCCTTGGCGTTGACGGCCTCCAGCAGGGGCGGGCCGGAGGTGAAGGTGGACCACCTGATCTTGTACTTGAGGTTCTTGAGCTCCCCGGCGGCCCGCAGGATGGCCTCCGAACCACCCTTCTGGTCACCGACGTTGAGGGTGACGGAGCCCGCGCCGTCGGTGTCGGTCCCCGTGCTGGCGGACGAGTTCCCACCGCAGGCGGTGAGGAGGAGGGCGAAGGGGAGGAGCAGTGCGGCGGGGACGAGGCGACGTCGCATGGGGTTTCCGTTCCGTTCAACTGAGGTGTGGGCGTGGGGAGTTCAGATGGGGTGGGGGACTGGAGTTGTGGGGGAGTTCAGGTGAGATGTGAGACCGGGGGAGCTCAGGCGGCTTCCGCGGCGGTGTCGACGCCGAGCCGTTCCAGCAGGCCGGCGCGGAGTTCGGCGAACCGGGGGTCGGTGATGTCGCGCGGGCGGTCGAGATCGATGCGCTGCTCGTGCGCGATGACGCCGTCGTCCATCACCAGGACGCGGTCGGCGAGCAGCACGGCCTCCTCGACGTCGTGCGTGACCAACAGGACGGCGCAGCCACGCCGTTGCCACAACTCGCCGACCAGTCGCTGGGCCTTGATGCGGGTCAGCGCGTCGAGCGCGCCGAACGGCTCGTCGAGCAGCAGGAGATCGGGTTCGCGGACCAACGCCCGTGCCAGGGAGGCACGTTGGGCCTCGCCGCCGGAGAGGGTCTTGGGCCAGGCGTCGGAGCGGTGGCTCAGGCCGACCTCGGTGAGGGCCTGTTCGGCGACGGAGCGGGTCGGCTTGCCGGGCAGTCCGAGCAGCACGTTGCGCCAGACCTTCTTCCAGGGCATCAGGCGCGGTGCCTGGAAGGCGACGGCCTTGCGGCGCGGGACCAGGACCGTGCCCTGGATGTCGCGGTCGAGGCCGGCCAGGATCCGCAGCAGCGTGGACTTGCCGCAGCCGCTGCGACCGAGCAGGGCGACGAACTCGCCCGGCTGGACGTCGAGTCGGAGGTTGTCGATCACGGCACGGCCGTCGAAGGCGCGGGTCAGCCCCTCGACCTGGACGGCGTGCGTGGCGGTGGGGCTCACCGGCCGGTGAACGTCGGTCGCCATTGCAGCAGCACCTTTTCGAGGGAGCGGACGATGAAGTCGGCCAGCAGGCCGAGGAAGGCGTAGACGATCAGGCAGACCACGATGACGTCGGTCTGGAGGAAGTCCCGCGCCTGCACCATGAGGAAGCCGATGCCCGCGTCGGCGTTGACCTGCTCGGCGAAGACGAGCGCGAGCCAGGCGATGCCGAGGGAGTAGCGAAGCCCCGTGAGCGCGCCGGGCAGTGCCCCCGGCAGTACGACATGCCGGACCAGTCCCCATCGGGACAGCCCCAAAGACTCGCCGGCCTCGATGAGTTGGGAGTCGACCCCGCGGATGCCGGCGTACACGTTGAGGTAGAGCGGGAAGGTCACGCCGAGCGTGATGATGGCGACCTTCGGGGCCTCGCCGATGCCGAACCAGATGATGAACAGCGGGATGAGACCGACGAACGGCACGGTCCGCAGCATCTGCACCGGCGCGTCCACCAGGTCCTCGCCGATCCTGAACAGCCCGGAGACCAGGGCGAGTCCGGTGCCGATGAGCGTGCCGAACAGCAACCCGAAGGCGACGCGCTGGAGCGAGGTGCCCATGGCCGAGGTCAGCGAACCGTTGCCGATCAGATCCCCGGCGACCTGCGCGATCCGCCCCGGGGAGGCGAGCACGTCGGAGGTCAACACGCCGGTGCTGCTGAGGAGTTGCCACAGCGCGAGCAACAGGACGGGGCCGGAGGTCCGGCGCAGCCAACGTGGAATGCGGGTACCTCGGGTGGAGGCGGGGGTGATGGGAACGAGGTCGAGGGCGGCGCCCTGACGGCTGCCGACCGTGTCACCGCTGTCTGTTGATATAGGCGATATATCGGGTTCAGAGGCGCCGGGCGGCGCATGGCTGATGCTCATGGGAGCTCCACGGGGAGGAGAGCGGCCGGTGGGGGTGGGGTGGGCGTGAGCCTCGGAGCCGCCACACCGGCTGAACCGACACCGATCGACACCGATCGACGTCGATCAGTGCGGATCAGTGGGTGTGCGGGCAGGCGGCGTACGAAGGCCGAAAGGCGCGAGCCGGAGAAACGAGGGGGGAGAAAAGGGCGTCAGCAGCCGCGGCGACACGCGGCGGAGGCCACCCGCAGCAGGTCGATGTGACCGCGCGTGGTGAGCAGAACTGAACGCAACATGCGGCGAAAGTAGTCAGATCGTCGGGCCACGGTCAATGGCGTCTCGCGGACTGGACCCCTCATATCAACGGGCGGGCGCCCGCCCGTGTGGTCAACCGGGCGTATGGGTCAGGATGGAGGCATGTCGGATGCCTTCACCACACGAGTCCTGAACGTCACCACGGGTTCCAAGGAGCGGGTCGTCGACCTCACGAGCGACTGCGAGGCGTTCCTGAGGGAGGTGGCCGCCGGCCGCGACGGCCTCCTCAACCTCTTCGTCCCGCACGCCACGGCCGGAATCGCGATCATCGAAACGGGCGCCGGCAGCGACGACGACCTCCTCGCCGCCCTGCACACCCTCCTACCGGCCGACGACCGCTGGCAACACCGCCACGGCACCCCGGGCCACGGCCGCGACCACGTCCTCCCGGCGTTCGTACCACCGCATGCGACGTTGCCGGTGGTGGGCGGGCGGTTGGAGTTGGGGACATGGCAGTCGGTTTGCCTGGTGGACACGAACCGGGACAACCCCGACCGGAAGGTTCGGTTGTCGTTCCTTGGGTGAGGCTTTGGGTGCGACGACTGTGGGTGCGATGTCCGGCCGCTCCAAACGGCGCGTATCCGGAGCCGGCGCCCCGGAGGCCGCCGAGGCAGCGACACGGCTGAAGCAGTGCGTCGCCGTCTGCGAGGACGACGCCGAGCAGGTCTTCCCTGCCCTGCACGAGACACCGGATCAAGAACGATGACCACGCCGGCAGCCTCCCAAGGCGCACCCGCGCGGCAGATGTGGCCGCTGTACGCGGCCGGGTTCACCACCGCCTTCGGTGCCCACGGGATCGCCGCCAACCTCGGCGGCCACTCCGACGACGCCGTCACCTCCCTCATGGTGCTCGGCGGCCTGCTGGCGCTGTACGACGGCGCCGAGGTGCTGCTCAAGCCGGTCTTCGGCACGCTCGCCGACCGTGTCGGCGCCCGCCCGGTGCTGCTCGGCGGCCTCGTCGCCTTTGCCACCGCCTCGGCGGTGTACGCAGTGGCGGACAGCCCCGGCTGGCTGTGGGCGGCCCGTCTCGGACAGGGCGCCTCCGCTTCTGCCTTCTCGCCGTCCGCGTCCGCGCTGGTCGCCCGTCTCACCTCGGCCGCGAAGCACGGGCGGGCGTTCGGCAGTTACGGCTTCTACAAGTCGATCGGCTACACCCTGGGCCCATTGCTGGGCGGTGTCCTGGTGTGGGCCGTAAGCCTGCGACTGCTGTTCATCGTCCTGGCCGTACTCGGCGCCGCGGTCGCCGCCTGGGCCGCGCTCGCCGTGCCCGTCGTACCGCCGCTGCCCAAGGCGCGGCAGACGGTGCTCGACCTTGCGAGGAGGCTGGCTGATCCGGCGTTCCTCGCCCCGACTGCCGCGTTGGCGGCGGCGACCGCCGCTCTCTCGGTCGGTGTGGGGTTCCTCCCGGTCTCCGGTCGTACGGCGGGTATGGGCACCGTGGCCACGGGCGCCGCCGTGTCGCTGCTCGCCGTGTGCGCGGCGATCGTCCAGCCCCGGGCCGGGCGCGCCCTGGACGAAGGGCGGCTGACGACCCGTAGCGGCCTCACCGCCGGACTGCTGCTGACCGCGGCCGGACTGGGCTGCGCCATGCTTCCGGGTCCTGCCGGTGTGCTGGCCGGCGCGGCTCTGATCGGTATCGGGACCGGCCTGATCACGCCGCTGGGCTTCGCGGCACTTGCTGCCTCCGCTCCCGCCGAGCGCCTCGGCCAGACGATGGGCGCCGCTGAACTGGGTCGCGAACTTGGTGACGCGGGTGGCCCGTTGCTGGTCGCGGCAGTTGCCTCGCTCACCACTCTCACCCATGGCTACGCAGTACTCGCGGTTGTGCTCCTCGGAGGATGTGCGCTCGGTCTCGTCCGCCGCCGCTCCGGAGCGGCATGACAACGTCGACCGGTGTGGCGAAGGCGTGGGCATTGACACAGCCGATGCCAGGGCCGGCGACGCCAGCCCCCGCTACGGCGCTGTGGAATCCGCTACTCATCGGCGTGTCAATTCGTCGGGCGCCTCGGTGTCCGACGGTGGGAAGACTCGTTCGCCGGAGTCCGCGATCGTGATGCCGATGGCCTCGATCGGGCACGACTCGGCCACTTCCAGCACCTGTTCGGACGCGGGAAGCGTGGCGGACCGTGCGCGTCCCTGGCCGTTCTCGTCGAGTTCGAACTGCTCGGGTGCGGAGGCGGCGCACAGTCCGGTGCGGACGCAGGCCCGTTTGTCGACGGCGACGTTCCACCTCGCGGTCGTCATCGGACTTCTTCGAAGAGCAGAGGCAGCGTCTTCCAGCCGCGGACGGTGGAGGTCTGCGCCAGTTCGGCGTGTTCCCAGTCCACGTCCCAGCCGGGGAAGCGCTGGAGGATCTCCTCCGCCGCGATCCTGCCTTCCAGCCGGGCGAGGGCCGCGCCCAGGCAGTAGTGCGCGCCCACACCGAAGCTCATGTGCTGGGTGACCCGGTGGATGTCGAAGCGGTCAGGGTTCTCGAAGCGCTGTGGGTCGCGGTTGGCGGCCGCCTGGATGAAGAGGATGGCGCTGCCGGCCGGCACCGTGTGGTCGTACAGCTGGATGTCCTTGGTGACGTACCGGCCGGTGAACGGTCCGGTCGGCTCGAAGCGTAAGACCTCCTCGATGGCGTTGGGGATGAGGGTCGGGTCGGCGGCCAACTCCCTTCGTGCCGCCGGGTATCGGGCCATCAGGGCGCCGAACCAGCCGATGAGGCGGCCCGTGGTCTCGTTGCCGGCGCCGGCGACCACGGAGCAGTAGGTCAGGACTTCGTCGTCGGTGAGTGTGCGGGTGACACCGTTCTCGTCTTCGAACTCGGCGGTCATCAGCTCGGTCATGAGGTCGTCGGAGGGGTGCCGCTTGCGCCACTCGATGTAGTCCTTGAAGGCATCCGTGCTGAGGATGTCCTCGTGGTTGATCTTTCCGCCGTCCTCGGTGCCCAGCGTCTCGTCGGTGTAGTCGCGGATGGCGGGCTGGTCGGCCTCGGGGATGCCCAGGAGCATCCCGATCACCCGCATCGTCGACCCGCTGTACGTACTGCCCAACACCAACGGCAGCCGCAACTGGGGCGTGTTCCAGATCTCC
>NZ_JBSFLV010000222.1:0-11923 GCF_053599215.1 Streptomyces sp. NPDC001002
CGAGTATGCCCGGGCCGTCATGTGCTTTGTCAAGCAAGAAAAAGCGCGTACGAAAGGCGGGAGCGGTCGGCGGCGGCGACCGCCCCGCGGATGTGCTTGTCGCCCCTGGGGGTGGGTGGCGTTCTTGTAGGGCGGCTGCGGGCCGTGTGTGGCTTGTCGCGCCCGCGCGGCGGAGCCGCATATCGACACAGCCCCGCGCCCCTGGGAGCTGCCCTCACGTCTCCTGAGACGTGAACGGCGATGGAGGACCGACAAAAGAACGTCGGGGCGTCCGGAACCCTAAAGTTCCGGCCACCCCGGCGGCACGTTTCTGCTCAAGCGCTGTGCGGCTCAGTTCTCCTCGTGGGAGGCCACCGCGCGGCGGGCGTCCGCGTCCAGGACGCCCCAGCTGATCAGCTGCTCGGTGAGGACCGAGGGGGACTGGTCGTAGATGACGGCGAGTGTGCGCAGGTCGTCCTGGCGGATCGACAGCACCTTGCCGTTGTAGTCGCCGCGCTGGGACTGGATCGTGGCCGCGTACCGCTGCAGCGGGCCCGCCTTCTCGGCCGGCACCGTGGCCAGCCGCTCAAGGTCGAGGACCAGCTTCGGCGGCGGCTCGGCGGCTCCGCCCGGGGTCGTGCCCGGCAGCAGCTCCTGCACCGGCACACCGTAGAAATCCGCCAGCTCGGCGAGGCGCTGCACGGTCACGGCACGGTCACCGCGCTCGTACGACCCGACCACGACCGCCTTCCAGCGTCCCTGGGACTTCTCCTCGACACCGTGGAGGGAAAGGCCCTGCTGGGTGCGGATGGCCCGGAGCTTGGCCCCGAGCTGTTTGGCGTATTCGCTGGACATATAGCTCCCCGGACACTGGATCGACGCGACCGATGGTGTTTCCGAGCCGCGCGTCTGGTAACTCACTGTGAGGTTACGCAGCGTGACTCTCGCCCGTCAAGCCGAATGGTCCACACCGCCTCTTCTGGGGAACCGGTGGCCGATTACGCCAGGGGGGTGATCAGGGACGTCGTCCGGGCCTGCTACCGTGGATGGCGCAAATCCGACGTCCTTTAACGTCCGTCCCGTGAGGCGGAGAAGGAGGTCCGTTTCATATGGACAAGCAGGACAAGCACGACACGTACGCCTCCGATGCCCGGCCCGTGCTCGAAGCGCCGGACATCGCGCGGGTGTTGACCCGCATCGCCCACGAGATCGTCGAACGCGCCAAGGGTGCCGACGACGTGGTGCTCCTCGGCATTCCGACCCGAGGCGTCTTCCTCGCCCAGCGGCTGGGCGTCAAGCTGGAGGAGATCACCGACCGCAAGATCCCGGTCGGCTCCCTCGACATCACCATGTACCGCGACGACCTGCGCATGCACCCGCCGCGTGCGCTGGCCCGTACGGAGATCCCCGGTGACGGCATCGACGGCCGCCTGGTCGTCCTCGTCGACGACGTGCTCTTCTCCGGCCGCACCATCCGCGCCGCTCTCGACGCCCTGAACGACATCGGGCGCCCGCGCGCGGTGCAGCTCGCGGTCCTGGTCGACCGCGGCCACCGCGAACTGCCCATCCGCGCCGACTACGTCGGCAAGAACCTCCCCACGTCGTTGCGGGAGACGGTCAAGGTCCTGCTCGCCGAGGAGGACGGTCGCGACACCGTGCTGCTCGGTGCGAAGCCGGCCGCCCCGGGCGCGTCGCAGTAGCACTCCGGCTCCCGCCGCAGTGCGCTCACGTATGCCCGTATGCCCGAAAACTCCTGAATTGCCTTACGGAGCCTGACAGATGCAGCGTCATCTCATCTCGGCCGCCGACCTCACCCGCGACGACGCCGTCCTGATCCTCGACACCGCCGAGGAGATGGCCCGGGTCGCCGACCGGCCGATCAAGAAACTGCCGACCCTGCGCGGCCGTACCGTCGTCAACCTCTTCTTCGAGGACTCCACGCGCACGCGTATCTCCTTCGAAGCCGCCGAGAAGCGCCTCTCCGCGGACGTCATCAACTTCACCGCCAAGGGGTCGAGCGTCTCCAAGGGCGAGTCCCTCAAGGACACCGCCCAGACCCTGGAGGCGATGGGTGTCGACGCCGTCGTCATCCGGCACGGCGCCTCCGGAGCGCCCTACCGCCTGGCAAACTCCGGCTGGATCGACGCGGCCGTCATCAACGCCGGCGACGGCACCCACCAGCACCCCACGCAGGCCCTCCTTGACGCCTTCACCATGCGCCGCCGCCTGATCGGGCGGGACGCCGGGATAGGGCAGGACCTGGACGGCAAGCGGATCACGCTCGTCGGCGACATCCTGCACAGCCGGGTCGCCCGCTCCAACGTGGACCTGCTGCACACCCTCGGCGCCGAGGTCACCCTCGTCGCCCCGCCCACGCTGGTGCCGGTCGGCGTCGAGTCCTGGCCCTGCGAGGTGTCGTACGACCTCGACAGCACGCTCTCCAAGAGCGACGCGGTGATGCTGCTGCGCGTCCAGCGCGAGCGCATGAACGCGGCCTTCTTCCCGACCGAGCGCGAGTACTCGCGGCGCTACGGCCTGGACGGCGACCGCATGGCGAAGATGCCCGAGCACGCCATCGTGATGCACCCCGGGCCGATGGTCCGCGGCATGGAGATCACCGCCGAGGTCGCCGACTCCGAGCGCTGCACCGCTATCGAGCAGGTCGCAAACGGAGTCTCCATCCGGATGGCCGTTCTGTACCTGCTGCTCGGCGGCAACGAACCCGCCGTCTCCCACGCCCGCACCATCGAGGAGAAGTAAGACCCATGAGCAAGATCCTGATCCGTGGTGCGAAGGTGCTCGGCGGCGAGGCGCAGGACGTCCTGATCGACGGCTCGGTCATCGAGGCCGTCGGTACGGGGCTTTCGGAGGAGGGCGCCGAGGTCGTGGAGGCCGCAGGCAAGGTGCTCCTGCCGGGCCTGGTCGACCTGCACACCCATCTGCGTGAGCCCGGCCGCGAGGACTCCGAGACCGTGCTGACCGGCACGCGCGCGGCGGCCTCCGGCGGCTACACGGCCGTGTTCGCCATGGCCAACACCTTCCCGGTCGCCGATACCGCAGGCGTGGTCGAGCAGGTCTACCGGCTCGGCCAGGAGCACGGCTACTGCGACGTGCAGCCCATCGGCGCCGTCACCGTCGGCCTGGAGGGCCGCAAGCTCGCCGAGCTGGGTGCCATGCACGAGTCGGCCGCCGGGGTCACCGTCTTCTCCGACGACGGCAAGTGCGTCGACGACGCCGTGATCATGCGCCGGGCGCTGGAGTACGTGAAGGCCTTCGGCGGGGTCGTCGCCCAGCACGCGCAGGAGCCGCGGCTGACCGAGGGCGCCCAGATGAACGAGGGCGTCGTCTCCGCCGAGCTGGGCCTGGGCGGCTGGCCGGCGGTGGCCGAGGAGTCGGTCATCGCCCGGGACGTCCTGCTCGCCGAGCACGTCGGTTCCCGCGTCCACATCTGCCACCTCTCGACCGCAGGCTCCGTCGAGATCGTCCGCTGGGCCAAGTCCCGCGGCATCGACGTCACCGCCGAGGTCACCCCGCACCACCTCCTGCTCACCGACGAGCTGGTGCGGACGTACAACCCGGTCTACAAGGTCAACCCCCCGCTGCGCACCGAGCGGGACGTGCTCGCCCTGCGCGAGGCGCTCGCCGACGGCACGATCGACATCGTCGCCACCGACCACGCCCCGCACCCGCACGAGGACAAGGACTGCGAGTGGGCCGCGGCCGCCATGGGGATGGTGGGCCTGGAGACCGCGTTGTCAGTGGTGCAGGAGACCATGGTGGACACCGGGCTCCTCACCTGGGCCGGGGTCGCCGCGCGCATGTCCGTGAAGCCCGCCGAGATCGGGCGGGCCAAGGGGCACGGCCGTCCCGTCTCGGCTGGTGAGCCCGCCAACCTCACGCTCGTCGACACGGCATACCGTGGGTCGGTGGACCCCGCGGGCTTCGCCTCGCGCAGCCGGAACACCCCGTACGAGGGGCGTGAGCTGCCGGGCCGTGTGACGCACACGTGGCTCCGGGGCAAGGCCACGCTCGTCGACGGGAAGCTCACGTGACATCTGCAACTCTGCTCGCCGCCGCATCGCTCGCCGCCGAGAAGAAGTCGGCCGACGTCACCGACTGGGCCGCCCGCATCGGCTGGCTCGTCGGCCTCGGCCTCTTCGTCGCGCTCGTCTACTGGCTGATGCGCGAGGGCTGGAAGTGGCGCGGCACGCTCCAGGGCGACCTGCCCGAGCTGCCCACCGCACCGGACGAGCCCGGTCCGGCGAAACTGACGATGAGCGGCCGCTACCACGGCTCCACCACCGCCGGTCAGTGGCTGGACCGCATCGTGGCGCACGGCCTGGGCACCCGCAGCCGGGTCGAGCTGACCCTGACGGACGCGGGCCTGGATGTCGTACGCCCCGGAGCCAGCGACTTCTTCATCCCGGCCGAGGCGCTGCGCGAGGCCCTGCTCGGCAAGGGCATCGCCGGGAAGGTGCTCAGCGAGGGCGGTCTGCTGATCGTCACCTGGGCGCATGGCGACAAGCTGATCGACTCCGGGTTCCGCTGCGACCACGCGGCCGAGCACGCCGAGTGGGTCGAGACTCTGAACAGCATGATCAACAAGACGGAAGGCGCACGATGACGACCTCCATCCAGGGAGCGGCCTCGCAGAGGCACAAGGCAGCTCCCGCCGTACTCGTCCTGGAGGACGGCCGGATCTTCCGCGGCCGTGCCTACGGGGCCGTGGGGGTGACCTTCGGCGAGGCCGTCTTCTCCACCGGGATGACCGGCTACCAGGAGACCCTCACCGACCCGTCGTACGACCGTCAGATCGTCGTCGCGACCGCCCCGCAGATCGGCAACACCGGCTGGAACGACGAGGACGACGAGTCGGCCCGCATCTGGGTCTCCGGCTACGTCGTCCGTGACCCCGCGCGCGTGCCGTCCAACTGGCGGGCCAAGCGCTCCCTGGACGACGAACTCGTCGCGCAGGGCGTGGTCGGCATCTCCGGCATCGACACGCGCGCGTTGACCCGGCATCTGCGCGAGCGCGGCTCGATGCGCGCCGGCATCTTCTCCGGCGAGGCGCTCGTCCCCGAGCCCGAACTGGTCGAGCAGGTGCAGGCCCAGCCGCAGATGAAGGGCGCCTCGCTGTACGAGGAGGTCGCCACCAAGGAGGCGTACGTCGTCCCCGCGATCGGCGAGAAGCGGTTCACCGTCGCCGCCGTCGACCTCGGCATCAAGGGCATGACCCCGCACCGCATGGCCGAGCGCGGCATCGAGGTGCACGTGCTGCCCGCCACCGCGAGCGTGGACGACGTCTACGCCGTCGAGCCGGACGGCGTGTTCTTCTCCAACGGCCCGGGCGACCCGGCCACCGCCGACGGCCCGGTCGCGCTGATGACCGCCGTCCTGGAGCGCCGGACCCCGCTGTTCGGCATCTGCTTCGGCAACCAGATCCTCGGCCGCGCCCTCGGCTTCGGCACCTACAAGCTGAAGTACGGCCACCGCGGCATCAACCAGCCGGTCCAGGACCGTACGACCGGCAAGGTCGAGGTCACCGCGCACAACCACGGGTTCGCCGTGGACGCGCCGCTCGACCAGGTCAGCGAGACGAAGTTCGGCCGCGCCGAGGTCTCCCACGTCTGCCTGAACGACAACGTCGTGGAGGGGCTCCAGCTGCTCGACCAGCCCGCCTTCTCCGTCCAGTACCACCCCGAAGCTGCGGCGGGCCCGCACGACGCGGCCTACCTGTTCGACCGCTTCACGTCTTTGATGGAGGGCCAGCGTGCCTAAGCGCACCGATATCCAGTCCGTCCTGGTCATCGGCTCCGGCCCGATCGTCATCGGCCAGGCCGCCGAGTTCGACTACTCGGGTACGCAGGCGTGCCGCATCCTGCGCGCCGAGGGCCTGCGCGTCATCCTGGTGAACTCCAACCCGGCGACGATCATGACCGACCCCGAGATCGCCGACGCCACCTATGTCGAGCCGATCACCCCGGAGTTCGTCGAGAAGATCATCGCCAAGGAGCGCCCCGACGCCCTCCTGCCCACCCTGGGCGGTCAGACCGCCCTCAACACGGCCATCTCGCTGCACGAGGCGGGCACGCTCGACAAGTACGGCGTCGAGCTGATCGGCGCCAACGTCGAGGCCATCAACAAGGGCGAGGACCGCGACCTCTTCAAGGGCGTCGTCGAGGCCGTCCGCCAGAAGATCGGGCACGGCGAGTCCGCCCGCTCGGTGATCTGCCACTCCATGGACGACGTCCTGAAGGGCGTCGACACCCTCGGCGGCTACCCGGTCGTCGTACGCCCCTCCTTCACCATGGGCGGCGCCGGCTCCGGCTTCGCGCACGACGAGGAGGAACTGCGCCGCATCGCGGGCCAGGGCCTCACGCTCTCGCCGACCACCGAGGTGCTCCTGGAGGAGTCCATCCTCGGCTGGAAGGAGTACGAGCTGGAGCTGATGCGCGACAAGAACGACAACGTCGTGGTCGTCTGCTCCATCGAGAACTTCGACCCCATGGGCGTGCACACCGGCGACTCGATCACCGTGGCCCCGGCGATGACGCTGACCGACCGCGAGTACCAGAACCTGCGGGACATCGGCATCGCGATCATCCGCGAGGTCGGCGTCGACACCGGCGGCTGCAACATCCAGTTCGCGATCGACCCGGTCGACGGCCGGGTGATCGTCATCGAGATGAACCCGCGCGTGTCGCGTTCCTCGGCGCTGGCCTCCAAGGCGACCGGCTTCCCGATCGCCAAGATCGCCGCGAAGCTCGCCGTCGGCTACACCCTCGACGAGATCCCGAACGACATCACGCGCGAGACCCCGGCCTCCTTCGAGCCGACCCTCGACTACGTCGTCGTGAAGGCCCCGCGCTTCGCCTTCGAGAAGTTCCCTTCGGCGGACTCGACCCTCACGACCACCATGAAGTCGGTCGGCGAGGCGATGGCCATCGGCCGGAACTTCACCGAGGCCTTCCAGAAGGCGCTGCGCTCCCTGGAGAAGAAGGGCAGCCAGTTCACCTTCGTCGGCGAGCCCGGCGACAAGGTCCAGCTCCTGGAGGAGGCCGTACGGCCCACCGACGGCCGGATCAACACCGTCATGGGGGCGATCCGGGCGGGCGCCACCCCGGAGGAGGTCTTCGAGTACACGAAGATCGACCCCTGGTTCGTCGACCAGCTCTTCCTCATCAAGGAGATCGCGGACGAGCTGGCCGCCGCCGACAAGCTGGACCCGGAACTGCTCGCCGAGGCCAAGCGGCACGGCTTCTCCGACCAGCAGATCGGCGAGATCCGCGGCCTGCGCGAGGACGTCGTGCGCGAGGTCCGGCACGCGCTCGGCATCCGCCCGGTCTACAAGACGGTCGACACCTGCGCCGCCGAGTTCGCCGCGAAGACCCCGTACTTCTACTCGTCCTACGACGAGGAGAACGAGGTCGCCCCGCGCGAGAAGCCGGCCGTCATCATCCTGGGCTCCGGGCCCAACCGCATCGGCCAGGGCATCGAGTTCGACTACTCCTGCGTCCACGCTTCCTTCGCGCTGTCCGACGCCGGGTACGAGACCGTGATGGTCAACTGCAACCCCGAGACCGTCTCCACGGACTACGACACCTCCGACCGCCTGTACTTCGAGCCGCTCACGCTCGAAGACGTGCTGGAGATCGTCCACGCCGAGCAGCAGGCCGGACCGATCGCCGGTGTCATCGTGCAGCTCGGCGGCCAGACCCCGCTCGGTCTGGCGCAGGCCCTCAAGGACAACGGGGTGCCCATCGTCGGCACCCCGCCGGAGGCCATCCACGCCGCCGAGGACCGCGGTGCCTTCGGGCGCGTGCTCGCCGAGGCGGGCCTGCCGGCCCCCAAGCACGGCACCGCCACCACGTTCGTGGGCGCCAAGGCCATCGCCGACGAGATCGGCTACCCGGTCCTCGTCCGCCCCTCGTACGTCCTCGGCGGCCGCGGCATGGAGATCGTCTACGACGAGACCCGGCTGGAGTCCTACATCGCCGAGTCGACCGAGATCAGCCCCTCCCGGCCGGTCCTGGTCGACCGCTTCCTCGACGACGCCATCGAGATCGACGTCGACGCGCTCTACGACGGCCAGGAGCTCTACCTCGGCGGGGTCATGGAGCACATCGAGGAGGCCGGCATCCACTCCGGCGACTCGGCGTGCGCCCTGCCGCCGATCACCCTGGGCGGCTTCGACATCAAGCGCCTGCGGACCTCGACGGAGGCCATCGCCAAAGGCGTCGGCGTGCGCGGCCTGATCAACATCCAGTTCGCGCTGGCGGGCGACATCCTCTACGTCCTGGAGGCCAACCCGCGTGCGTCCCGCACGGTTCCCTTCACCTCCAAGGCGACCGCGGTGCCGCTCGCGAAGGCCGCCGCCCGCATCTCGCTGGGCGCGACCGTCGCCGAACTGCGTGCCGAGGGACTGCTGCCGGCCAACGGCGACGGCGGCGAGCTGCCGTTCGACGCGCCGATCTCCGTCAAGGAGGCGGTCATGCCGTGGTCGCGCTTCCGGGACATCCACGGGCGCGGTGTCGACACGGTTCTCGGCCCGGAGATGCGCTCCACCGGCGAGGTCATGGGCATCGACTCCGTCTTCGGCACGGCGTACGCCAAGTCGCAGGCGGGCGCCTACGGTCCGCTGCCGACCAAGGGCCGCGCCTTCATCTCGGTCGCCAACCGCGACAAGCGCTCGATGATCTTCCCGGCCCGCGAACTGGTCGCCCACGGCTTCGAGTTGCTCGCCACCTCCGGCACCGCCGAGGTCCTCAAGCGCAACGGCATCAACGCCACGATCGTGCGCAAGCAGTCCGAGGGCACCGGCCCCAACGGTGAGAAGACCATCGTCCAGCTCATCCACGACGGCGACGTCGACCTCATCGTCAACACTCCGTACGGCACCGGCGGCCGCCTCGACGGCTACGAGATCCGTACGGCGGCCGTGGCGCGGTCGGTCCCGTGCCTGACGACGGTCCAGGCGCTCGCCGCCGCCGTCCAGGGCATCGACGCCCTCAACCACGGTGACGTGGGCGTCCGTTCGCTCCAGGAACACGCCGAACACTTGACCGCGGCCCGCGACTAGCAGCCAAGAGGGGGACACCGGAAACGGTGTCCCCCTCTTCATGAGGACACCATGTACAAGATCTTCTTCAATCTCGTCTTCAAGCGGATGGACCCGGAGCAGGCCCACCACCTCGCCTTCCGCTGGATCCGCCTCGCCGTCCGCGTCCCGGTGCTGCGCACCTTCGTCGCCGCCGCCCTCGCGCCCCGCCACAAGGAGCTGCGCACGGAGGCCTTCGGGCTGCGTATGCACGGCCCCTTCGGGCTCGCCGCCGGCTTCGACAAGAACGCGGTCGCGATCGACGGCATGACGATGCTCGGCTTCGACCACGTCGAGATCGGCACGGTCACGGGGGAGGCGCAGCCCGGCAACCCCAAGAAGCGGCTCTTCCGCCTCGTACCGGACCGCGCGCTCATCAACCGCATGGGCTTCAACAACGAGGGCTCGCTGGCCGTGGCGGCCCGTCTGGCGGCCCGTGAGCCGGTCTTCAGGACCGTCGTGGGCGTCAACATCGGCAAGACGAAGGTCGTGCCGGAGGCGGAGGCCGTCGGCGACTACGTGAAGTCGACCGAGCGCCTCGCGCCGTACGCCGACTACCTGGTCGTGAACGTCTCCTCGCCCAACACGCCCGGACTGCGCAACCTCCAGGCCACCGAGGCGCTGCGCCCGCTGCTGAGCGCGGTGCGCGAGGCGGCCGACCGTACGGTCACCGTCCGCCGCGTCCCGCTCCTGGTGAAGATCGCGCCCGACCTCGCCGACGAGGACGTGGACGCCGTCGCCGACCTGGCCGTCGAACTCGGCCTGGACGGGATCATCGCCACGAACACCACCATCGCGCGCGATGGCCTCGGTTTGACATCCGAACCCTCGCTGGTGAAGGAGACCGGCGGGCTGTCCGGCGCCCCGCTGAAGGCACGCTCCCTGGAGGTGCTGCGCCGCCTCTACGCGCGCGTGGGCGACCGCATCACCCTGGTGGGCGTCGGCGGTGTCGAGAACGCCGAGGACGTCTGGCAGCGCATCCTGGCGGGCGCCACGCTCGTACAGGGCTACAGCGCGTTCATCTACGAGGGGCCCTTCTGGGGCCGCGCCATTCACAAGGGGCTCGCCGCGCGCCTGCGCACGAGCCCGTACGCCACCCTCGCCGACGCGGTCGGCGCCGACGTAAGGAAGCCGGTATGAGTCCTCTCGAACCCTTCGGCGCGCGGCTGCGCCGGTCCATGGACGAGCGCGGACCGCTGTGCGTCGGCATCGACCCGCACGCGTCCCTGCTCACCGAGTGGGGCCTCAACGACGATGTGGCGGGCCTGGAGCGGTTCAGCCGCACGGTCGTCGAGGCGCTGTCCGAGCGGGTCGCCGTCTTCAAGCCGCAGAGCGCCTTCTTCGAGCGCTTCGGTTCGCGTGGTGTCGCCGTCCTGGAGAAGACGGTCGAGGATGCGCGGGCGGCCGGTGCGCTGGTCGTCATGGACGCCAAGCGCGGCGACATCGGCTCGACCATGGCCGCGTACGCCGAGGCCTTCCTGCGCAAGGACTCCCCGCTGTTCTCGGACGCGCTGACCGTGTCGCCGTATCTCGGCTACGGGTCGCTCTCGCCGGCGATCGAGCTGGCGCGCGAGAGCGGCGCGGGCCTGTTCGTGCTCGCACTGACCTCCAACCCGGAGGGCGGCGAGGTGCAGCACGCCGTCCGCGCGGACGGGCGGAACGTCGGCGCGACGATGCTGGCCCACCTGGCGGCCGAGAACGCGGAGGAGGAGCCGCTCGGTTCCTTCGGGGCCGTCGTCGGCGCCACGCTGGGCGACCTGTCGTCGTACGACCTGGAGATCAACGGCCCGTTGCTCGCGCCGGGTGTGGGTGCCCAGGGGGCCACGCCGGCCGACCTTCCCGGGGTGTTCGGGGGCGCGCTGCCCAACGTCGTCCCGAACGTCAGCCGGGGTGTGTTGCGGCACGGGCCCGACGCCGGCGCGCTGCGGGCGTCCGCGGATCGTTTCGCCGAGGAGATCAGGGCCGCGCTCGCGACCGCGTGAGGCTCATGACCGGGTGAGTTTCGCGGCTGCGTGAGGCTCGTGACCGTATGAGGCTTTCGCGACGGTCGTCGCGGGCGTTCGAGCTGGTCGTCGGAGTCCTCCGATGAGTGGCTCGGCGGCGGTCCGGGGAGCGCTTGAGCCTGAATACATCCTCAAATCCGGGGCATTATGTCCTAAATGTCCGGCCTGGCAGAGGCTGACCAGGACTTTTCCGCTGTTCTCGCTGACTCTGGCGTACTTGGCCGCTAGTCTCCGAGCAGAGTTAACGGGCAAGCGTGTTGCTCGTAGCTCCCCAGGTGTGGGGCGACTAGGTTCCTCACCGGTCCGTATCCGACAGTTCGACATCCGAGGTGACGTAGGCGTGGCTCTTCCGCCCCTTACCCCTGAACAGCGCGCAGCCGCGCTCGAAAAGGCCGCCGCGGCTCGCCGGGAGCGGGCCGAGGTCAAGAATCGACTCAAGCACTCCGGCGCCTCCCTGCACGAGGTCATCAAGCAGGGCCAGGAGAACGACGTCATCGGCAAGATGAAGGTCTCCGCGCTGCTCGAGTCGCTGCCCGGCGTGGGCAAGGTCCGCGCCAAGCAGATCATGGAGCGACTCGGCATCTCCGAGAGCCGCCGAGTGCGCGGCCTCGGCTCCAACCAGATCGCTTCCCTGGAGCGTGAGTTCGGCAGCACCGGCTCCTGAGTCCCGATCGCTGAGACAGGGAGTCCCGGGCAGTCCGGGATTGCTGGAATAATCGCTGCATGGCTGCAACATTCCGGGGGACGACCCCCGAGCCCCCGGACGTACGTCCGCGGCTGACCGTGCTCTCCGGCCCTTCAGGGGTCGGTAAGAGCACGGTCGTCGCCCATATGCGCAAGGAAC
>NZ_JBSFLV010000223.1:0-11819 GCF_053599215.1 Streptomyces sp. NPDC001002
GCCAGCGCGTCGCACGACGGCGCGCCACACAGTGTCACCGATCATGACCTCAGCGTGATCAATTGACAACTCGCCCTGGATGCACGCCAGTTGAGGCCCGTGTTGCCGCCGGTCCGGGCGGTCGTCACGGTCACGTTGGCCGAGGGCTGGGTCGAGAGCTTCACCTCGTAGGTGCCCGTCTTGCCCTGCTGGACGGCGAGTTGGGTGGTCGAGGCGACCACGGCGGGACCCGCGGCGACGGTGATGCCGACCGGGGTGGATTCCGCGGACGCGCCCAGACTGTCGTACGCCTTCGCCAGCAGGGAGTGACTGCCCACGGTCAATCCCGAGGCGGAGTACGTGTAGGGCGCGCTCGTGTCGGTGCCGAGCAGCGTGGTGTCGTCGTAGAACTCCACCTTGCCGATCGTCGCGCCGTCCGCGGCCGCTGCTGTCGCCGCGAGCGGGACCGCGGTGCCCTGCGAGTAGACCGCGCCGGCCGAGGGACTGGTCAGCACGGTGATCGGCGGCTGGTGGGCGCCGACGCAACTGGTGCCGTTGACCGCGAAGTTGGTCGGCGCGGTGTTGGTGCCGCTGTAGCTGAACTGCGCTCCCGCCGAGACGGCGGCGCCCGGTGCGATCGTCCCGTTGTAGGGGGCGTTCTGCACGGTGATCGACTGTCCGGACTGCGACCAGGTGCCGTTCCAGCCGTTCGAGAGCTTCTGGTTGCCCGAGTAGCCGTAGGTCAGGGTCCAGCCGTCGATGGCGGCCGTGCCGCGGTTGGTGAGGGTGAGGTCGGCGGTGAAGCCGGAACCCCAGTCATTGGTCTTGTAGTCGACGCTGCACTGCACGGTCGCCGCGTTCGCGGTGGTCGTGCCGGTGGCGAGCATGGACAGAGGCAGGGCGAACGCGGCGGCGACGGCGGTCCAGAACCGCCGTACGGCTCTGCGTTTGCGTCCGGGATCCATGTGCTGTTCCTCCTTGCGTCACGCGACTCGCGGAGAGGTGCCAAGGCCTGAATCCAGTGGGAGCGCTCCCATCGTGGGGATGAAGGCGGGCGCGGTCAAGATGCCGGGGCGTTCAAAGTTCGAACTGAGTCGATCCAGCGAAAAGTTTCGCAAGGACCCTATGAATCCCCGTCAGTTGCCGCTAACTTCCTCCCCACCAGTGGGAGCGGTTCCATCAGGCGACGCGTCCGTAGCGGCGCGCCTAGCTGTAAGGACTCGCTCATGCGACACCCCCCGCATTCAGTACTTTTAGTCAGCGATGCTCTCTTGAGCACTGCTGTGCCTGGTGTTCTCGGCGCAGGGAGTCATGGCTGCGAGCGCCGTGGACATGAACCCGGCCGGCTCGAATCACGCCGATCGACGCCTTGGGGCACCGCCGGGCAACTCCGCAGCTGAACGGGCACCCCCCAGCTCGACCGAGGCCTCGAATCGCCGGCAGCTCGGCCGCTCCTTCGAGCAGATGCCGGACGTAGCTGCGCACCGATCACTGGAACACCTGCTTGTCCCAGGTGTGGCCCAGACGTCGGCCGGCGCGAACGTCCGCGCGACCTCGGCAACTCCCCACCGAGAGAAGGAAACCCGCACTCATGAGTCACACCAGGACATCGCTCCTCGCTGCCTTGACGCTGGTCGCCGGGACGACCGGGACAGCACTGGTCGTCGGTCAGGCCGGCGCCGCCACCTCGGCCGTCCCCTGCACCGTCGACTACAAGGTGCAGAGCCAGTGGGACACGGGCTTCACCGCCGCCGTGACCATCACCAACAACGCGGCCGCCAAGTCGAGTTGGGTCGTGAAGTGGACGTACGGCGGGAACCAGAAGGTCACCAACGCCTGGAACACCAAGCTCAGTCAGAACGGCGCCGACGTCACCGCTGCCAATGAGAGCTACAACGGCTCTCTCGCGAGCGGCGGTTCGGTCAGCTTCGGCTTCAACGGGTCCTACAGCGGCACCAACAGCGTGCCCGCCACGTTCGCGCTCGACGGCGTCGCCTGCAACGTCGACAACGGCGGCGGTACGGGTGGTGGCACCGGCGGAGACACCGGTGGCGGCACGGGCGGTGGCGGCGGAGGTGGCGACACCGGCAGCCGTGCCAACAACCCCTACACGGGCACCAAGGTGTACGTGAACCCCGAGTGGTCCGCGAAGGCCGCCGCCGAACCGGGCGGCAGCCGCATCGCCAACCAGCCCACCGCGGTGTGGCTGGACCGCATCGCCGCCATCAACGGTGTGAGCGGCGGCATGGGTCTGCGCGCCCACCTCGACGAGGCCTTGCGGCAGAAGGGCTCCGGCGATCTCGTCGTCCAGTTGGTCATCTACGACCTGCCCGGCCGCGACTGCGCCGCTCTCGCCTCCAACGGAGAACTGGGGCCGAACGACCTCGACAAGTACAAGTCCCAGTACATCGACCCCATCGCGTCGATCCTGTCCGACGCGAAGTACGCGGGCCTGCGGATCGCCACCGTCATCGAACCCGACTCACTGCCGAACCTGGTCACCAACGCCGGCGGCACTGCCACGACCACCGACGCCTGCGTGACCATGAAGTCCAACGGCAACTACGAGAAGGGCGTTGGCTACGCCCTGGACAAGCTGGGTGCCATCCCGAACGTCTACAACTACATCGACGCCGCCCACCACGGCTGGCTCGGCTGGGACAGCAACCTCGATCCCGCGGTGCAGGAGTTCCACAAGGTCGCGACATCGAACGGCGCGAGCGTGAACGACGTGGCCGGCTTCATCGTCAACACCGCGAACTACAGCCCCACCAAGGAGCCGTATCTCAAGGTGACCGACACGGTGAACGGCCAGACCGTACGTCAGTCGAAGTGGGTGGACTGGAACCAGTACGTGGACGAGCAGTCCTTCGCCCAGGCGCTGCGCGACAAGCTCGTCGCGTCCGGATTCGACTCCGGACTCGGCATGCTGATCGACACCTCGCGCAACGGCTGGGGCGGCTCCGCCCGGCCCACCGGACCCGGAGCGCAGACCACCGTGGACGGCTACGTCAACAGCACCCGGATCGACCGGCGCATCCACGCCGGCAACTGGTGCAACCAGAGCGGCGCGGGCATCGGGGAACGGCCGACCGCGGCTCCGGCCACCGGCATCGACGCCTACGTGTGGGTCAAGCCGCCGGGGGAGTCGGACGGCAACAGCGCCGCCGTCCCCAACGACGAGGGCAAGGGCTTCGACCGGATGTGCGACCCGACATACGGGGGCAACGCGCGCAACGGCAACAACGCCACGGGCGCGCTGCCGAACTCGCCGCTGGCCGGGCACTGGTTCTCCGCGCAGTTCCAGCAGCTGATCCAGAACGCGTACCCGCCGCTGTCGTGACCGGCTGACGTTGTTGTGACCGCCGGGGTCGGTCCCTCTCGGTAGGACGAGGGATGGATCCGGGGCAGGTCGTCGCGGTGGCTTCGCGTCTCTTGAGGCGGGGAGCCACCGCGATCGGCGGTGCTGAGCGGGGGCGGTCAGGTGAACGAGCCCGACTGGTACGGGACTTCAGCTTGGACCTGCCAACTACTCACGCGGGGCCCGGACCAGGCCGGACTGGTAGGCACGCACCACGAGTTGGGCGCGGTCCCGCACATTCAGCTTCGTGACGGCGCGCTGGACGTGGCTTCGGACGGTCAGCGGGCTCACGTAGAGCTTCTGTGCGATCTCGTCGTTGGACAGGCCGCCCGCGACCTCGGCGACCACCTCCCGTTCTCGCGCGGTGAGTTCGGGGAGTGCGTTCTCGCCGAGAGCGGTGGGGGCAACGGTCTCGGGGGCAGCCAGGAAGCGGGAGATCAGCGTCCGCGTGGCAGCGGGCGACAGGAGTGCGTCGCCGCCGGCCACCGTCCTGATGCCCGCGAGGAGTTCCTCCGGTCCGATGCCCTTGCCGAGGAACCCGGAGGCTCCGGCGCGGATGGCTTCGGCGACGTATTCGTCGGTCTCGAACGTGGTGAGCACGAGCACCCTCGTGGAGCTCAGTGCCTCGTCCGCGGCGATCTCGGCCGTCGCCGCGAGCCCGTCGAGGACCGGCATACGGATGTCCATCACGACGACATCGGGGCATGTGGCGCGGGCCAGGTCGACGGCCTCTCTGCCGTTGGCGGCGACTCCCACGACGTCGAAGTCCTCGCTCAGATCCATCAGCAGGCGGAACGTGCCGACTAGGAGGGCCTGGTCGTCGGCGAGCAGTACGCGGATGGTCACTGGTGGGGTACTTCCTCTGGACTCGGATGCTGTGCCGTCTTGTGCGTCGGGAGTCCGAGTGTGACGGTGAAGCCGCCCTCCGTCTCGGGCCCGGCCTGGAGACGACCGCCGACCGACTGCGCGCGTTCCCGCATGCCGATCAGCCCGTAGCCGGACACGTGACCAGGACGGGATGCCGATACATCGGGACGTCCCTCGTTGACGACGGTGATCGTCACCCAGCTTCGGGCGTAGGCGAGATGCACCCCGGCGCTGGTGGTGCCGGCGTGTTTGGTGACGTTGGTCAGCGCTTCCTGGATGACTCGGTAGGCCGTCAGATCCACACCGGGCGACAACGGCTGGGTTTCCCCCTCTGTGGTGACGTCCACACTCAGTCCCGCGCGCTCGAAGGTTCCCAGCAGGGCCGGTAGCTGGGCGAGTCCGGGGGCCGGGTCTCGCGGGGAGTCGGTGTCACCGCGCTGACGCAGCAGGCCGACGGTCGCCCGGAGTTCTCTCAGCGCTTCGTCCGTGGAGTCGCACAGGTTGTCCATCATCTCCGGCGCGCGATCCGGGTGGTGGCGCATGAGGTACTTGGTGGTGCGGGCCTGCGTGGCGGCGAGCGCGATGTGATGGGCGACCACGTCGTGCAGATCCCGGGCCATCCGCAGGCGTTCCTCGGTCACACGGCGAAGGGCCTCCTCCTCGCGTGTGTGCTCGGCGAGTTCGGCCCGGGCCTCGGCGGCGGCCAGGTATTCGGTGTTGCTGCGCACCGCGTCTCCGACGGCCCCTGGGAGCAGGGTCCACGATGCCATTCCGATGATGACGAGTCCCCAGGGGAAATCGGGGTCGTGGATGAGCGTGGCCGCCAGCAGTGTCGTGGTTGCCGTGGCCGCTCCGATACGGGCCGTACGTCGATCGGTGCGGAGGGCGAGGAGGAAGAGCGACACCAGACACGGCGCCTGAAGCAGGGGGTTGAGCTGGATGCCCGCGAGTGCCAGAGCGAGCGCACACACGGTGGTGAGCCCCGTGGTCAACCGCGGGTGAGCGCGGTGCAGGAACAAGGACACCGACCCCAGGCCGACGATCACCACCACGAACGTGGCGGGCCCTCTCAGATGTGTGGGGCTTGAGGGAGGCAGGGCACTCGCGAGAGCCCCCAGCGCGAAGGTGGCCAGGGCCAAGGCACCGTCCGTCGCACGTGGGTGTCGACGCGAGGCGTTGCGCCAGTCGCTGATCATGAAGTGTCTCTCGGCCGTGTCCCTTGGGTGTTCCCTGTCCCACCAGCATCCCCGATGCCGCTCGTGACCCGCGGCAGAGCGGTGGGCCGCCCCTCGGAAGGGGTGGCCCACCGCTCCCTACGTGAGCCGGCGGTCAGACACGGCTCGGCTCGTGCTGTGCCTCATCGAGCCCGGCAGCCTGAGCGGACTCGACCGTCCGGTTCAGCTTCTCGCCCTCGACGTCCACGTTCGGCAGGATCTTCTGCAGCCGGCGAGGCAGCCACCAGGCCTTGTCCCCGAGGAGCGCCAACAGGGCGGGGACGATGGTCATGCGGACGAGGAAGGCGTCGAGGAAGACGGCCGAGGCGAGACCGAGCCCCATCATCTTGATCGTGGATTCGCTCATCCCGATGAACCCGGCGAAGACCGAAATCATGATCACAGCCGCGGCCACGACGACCTTGCCGCTGTGCCGGAACCCGGTGACGATCGCCTGCCCGGGCCGCTCGCCATGGACGTACGCCTCGCGCATACGCGTGACGAGGAAGACCTCGTAGTCCATGGCCAGGCCGAAGACCACGCCGATCAGGAAGACCGGCATCAGGCTGGAGATCGGGCCCACCGTCTGCACGCCGAGCAGGTCGGCGAACCAGCCCCACTGGAAGACCGCCACGATCACGCCGAACGAGGCGCACACCGACAGCAGGAATCCGAGCGCCGCCTTCAGCGGAACGAGGATCGAGCGGAAGACCAGCATCAGGAGCAGGAAGGCCAGCCCGACGACGAGCGCGAGGTAGGGCAGGATCGAGCCGGTGACCTTGTCGGCCATGTCGATGTTCACGGCCGTGTTGCCGCTGACCAGCATGTCCGCGCCGGTGTCGGCCTTGATGCCGTCGGCTTCGTCGCGAATCGTGTGGACGAGTTCCTTGGTCTCGGTGCTGGTGGGAGAGGTCGTCGGGGTGACCGTGAGCACGGCCGTGTCGCCTGTCTTGTTGAACATGGGCTGCGTCACGCTGACGACGCCGTCCGTCGCCTTGAGGTCCTCGGCGATGGTGGTGGCCGCGGCCTTGGGGTTGTCGGATTCCGTGGCGTCCACGACGACGGTCAGGGGACCGTTGAAGCCGGGACCGAAGGCATCGGACAGGTCGTCGTAGGCCCGGCGCTCCGTGGTCGACGTGGGCTTCGACTCGTCCCCCGGGTTGCCCAGTTGGAGATCGAGTGCCGGTATGGCGCAGGTGCCCAGAACCAAGACGCCGAACAGGAGGACGAGCACGGGCCGTCGGATGATGAAGCGAGCCCAGCGCGTGCTCAGTTGCGGCTTCTCCTTGGCGGGAGCGCTATGCGCGGGGGCGTGTGCTGCGTTGTTCTTCCTGGCCTGCTTACGAGCGGATCGGGGCATCACGGCCTTCGGGAAGAACCCGATCAGCGCGGGCAGCAGCGTCAGGGCGATCAGCACCGCCACCAGGACCGTGAACGCCGCGGCCAGACCCATCTTGGTCAGCATGCTCATACCGACGACGGACAGGCCGACGAGGGCGATGATCACGGTGAGGCCGGCGAACACCACGGCGGAACCCGCCGTACCGACGGCTCGACCGGCGGCTTCCTCCGGGTCCCGGCCCTCCGCCCGCTCGGATCGGTAGCGGGAAAGGATGAACAGGGCGTAGTCGATGCCGACGGCGAGCCCGAGCATCAGGGCGAGGGTGGTGGTCGTGGAGGAGAAGCCGATGGTGCTGGCGAGCGCGGTGATGACGGCGACGCCCGTGCCGATGCCGAGCAGCGCGCTGAGCAGCGACAGGCCGGCCGCGACGACGGACCCGAAGGTGATCAGCAGGACGACGGCCGCGACGGCGACACCGATCAGCTCGGTGTTGGAGGACATCTCCATCGACTGCAGGGCGTCGCCGCCGATCTCGACGGTCAGACCGGTGTCGCGGGCGTCCTGCGCCGCGTCCTTGAGCGCGGTGGTCGTGGTGTCGGTGAGTTCGCTGTTCGCCTTGGTGTAGTCGATGGTGGCGTACGCGGTGGTGCCGTCCTTGCTCACGGCATGCGTCTTGAAGGGGTCGAGGGCGCTCTGCACTTGGCTGCCGTCGGCGAGTTCGCTCACCGTGTGCTCGATCGCCGCCTTGTTGTCGGCCGCGGTGATCTTCTGCCCGTCCGGGGCGACGAAGACGAGTCGGGCCGTGGCCCCGTCCGAGCTACCGCTGTCGGGGAAGCGCTCGTTCAGGAGGTCGAACGCCTTCTGGGACTCCGTCCCGGAGAGGGACATGGAGTCGCTGGGCGCGGCCGGAGCCTTGGCCGCGCCGAAAATGGCGACGGCGAGTATCGCCGCCCAGAGCAACAGGAACCAATGTCGTTTACGGAACGACACTCGGCCCAGTCGATAGAGAATCGTGGCCACGGTGGAGGCTCTCCAGTCGGGATCTCGGCAATGGGCGACACACAGGAGGCAAGGCCCAGCAGGCCACCGGGGCAGCAGGGCGCCGCCTGTGCAGAGGCGGGATGTATGCCGGCAATCCTTCGTGGAGTGGTCTCTCATCGGCATCGTCGCTTGTCACGCAATCGCGGCTACTGCCGATGGAGGAGACCTGGCCTTCTCCGGCGAGGTCCACGTAGTCCGTGAGAAGGAGACGGCCTCGCGCAGGGAGGACTGGCTACAGGGCAGGGCGGGGTTCGCAGTGCTGGTGCCGGCAGCATCCGTTCCCTTGTTGCTCCTGGTCGGCCTGATCTGCGCTCTGCCGGCGTGGGCACCCAGTTGGATGTCTTGCTTGAGGCGTTGGGGGCTTCCTGGACGGCGTCGTCGGCCCAGTCCTGTGAGAATCGGAAGTCCGCCAACGGCAGTGACTCGCGGGGTACTTGGGCCTGGGCGGACGGCTTCAGCGGTCGGACGACCCATTCGGCTCCGGGAGATGGGTCTTCGCCCACTCCGCAAGTGCCTTGAGCGCGGGCTCCAACGCTGCGCCCGATTCCGTCAGTTGGTAGGACACCCGCAGTGGCGGTCCGTCGCCCACCTTGCGTGCGACGAGTTCTGTGGCGGCAAGCTCGGCCAGGCGGATGGAGAGCATGCGCTCGCTGATTCCGGGTATCGCCCGACGCAGGTCGGCGAAGTATGCCGGTCCCGTGATCAACACGGACACGATGGGGCCGGTCCAGCGCTTCCCGAAGAGTTGGAAAACGCGTGTGATGCTCTCGTCGACCTGTGTACCGGTCTCCGTATGGTGATGGGCCGCACTCTCGCGGGCCCGCTGCGTGGACCGATTCATACGCCGGGTTTGGCGTCGAGGTTCCCATGGGCAGCGCATCTGCGGCGGCTCCTGCCAAGGGGGCCGGGGGAACGTGGCCCTGCGGGGAACGACGGAGGGCGCGGTGTGATCCCGTGATCGCTCGCGGACGTGCAGGTCATGGCCTCTCCTCGGTGGGCAGATGCTGGGCCTGACTTGAGTGCGGTGCCCCTGGCCCGACGATCACGTGTGGGTCAGCCTCTGAAGATGAGATCGGCCTGGTCGCGGTGAATGGTGTGCAAGTCCCAGTAGACGGGCGAGAGTTGATCGGCCGTCACGCGCGGCTGACCGTAGAAAGTGGGGGTGGCGATCCTCACGTCGAGGCCGATGTGGGCGGCCTGGATGCCGGTGTCGGCCAGCTCTTCGTGCAGGTTGATGGCCCAATTGCGCAGTGCGGCCATGGCAGTGCTCGTGTGGGCGGTCGACGGCTGGGGGTTGATGGAGCCGGCCCTGGTGGTGAACAGCAGGGTTCCGGTTCGAGCTTTGCGCATCCCAGGCAGCACAGCCTCGGCGGCGACGAGAGCGCCGTAGAGGTGAAGCTCCATCTCGTGCTGCACATGCGCGGGTTCGGCCGTGGCCGGGACGATTGCTGCGGTGGTTTCGCGCCCGGCCGACGGGGAGTACTCCAGGACCTCGATTCCGCCGAACCGGGTGGCGGCGTCCTTGAGGGCTTGGGCGAGGGTGTCGCGGTCGAGTACGTCCGCGGGGAACGCGGCGGCGGTGATGCCTTCGGCGGTGAGGGTGTCGACGAGGTCGTCGAGCTTGGTGCGGTTGCGGGAGATCAGGGCGACGTCGTGGCCCTGGGAGCCGAAGGTGCGGGCGATGGCCAGGCCCAGCTGGGGGCCGGCTCCGACGATGGCGATGCTGGTCACAGCGATCCTTTGCAGGAGCTGCGAGAGTGTGTCGGGCGACGCGGTGACATCGCCGACGCCGGCCGGTCAGATCCGCCGTTGTCCCCCTCGAATACCTGCCTGAACAGCGGCATGACCTCGGCGGCCAGAGCGTCGCCGTTGGGCGCCTGCACCATCCGCAGCAGTTCGGCGGCCGCGTCGAGGACCTCGGCTCTCAGCTCCTCTCCGTCGCGCATACGGATCAGTGCGTCCCTGAACACATTGACGAGATGCGCCGAGTGGAGGGCGAGGGGTATCGGGCCGGGGTCCGATGGGTCTGTGGCTCTGATCATGTCTGTCTGCTCCTTGGGAGTGGGGACGAGTCGAAGACGGGTACTGGGGCGACACCTGGTAGGTCTGAGGTCCGGCCCGCGTCGCCATGCCCGGGGCCGCGCTTCATGGAAGCGAGATCGTGGTGCCGTAGCGGGAGCTGGGCCGTCAGGACGTGGATCCGGTTTCTGTGATCGCGCCGCGGTGTCGCCGGCCGCGGCGCGATCAGGGTTCGACGAGAGACCTGGTGCGCTGTCAGCCGCGGGGGAAGCCGTCGGCATCGAGCTTGAAGACGAGCTCGTCCTTGTCGCGCTCGGTGGTGTGCAGGTCCCAGTACATCGGTGAGATCTGCTCGGGCCGGGCCGCCTCGACGCCAGGGAGTACGGAGACGCCGATCGAGGAGTCGATACCGACATGGGCTGCCTGGATGCCGGTGTCGGCCAGTTCCTTGTGCAGGTTGAGCGCCCAGTTGCGCAGCGCCGCCGCGGCAGCGTTGACGTTGGCGACCCGCGGGTCGGGCCAGATCGAGCCCGCGCCGGTGGTGTACAGCAGGGTGCCCGCACCGGCTTCGCGCATGGCGGGCAGCACTGCCTTCGTGGCGGCGATGGCCCCGTACAACTGGAAGTTCATCTCGAACTCCACATGGGTCGGTTCGGTCTCGCTCGGAGCAGTCAGGGTGGTGATGCCGAACGTGCCCACGGGGGAGTACTCCAGGACGTCGATTCCGCCGAACCGGGTGGCGGCGTCCTTGAGGGCTTGGGTGAGGGTGTCGCGGTCGAGTACGTCCGCGGGGAATGCGGCGGCGGTGATGCCTTCGGCGGTGAGGGTGTCGACGAGGTTGTCGAGCTTGGTGCGGTTGCGGGAGATCAGGGCGACGTCGTGGCCCTGGGAGCCGAAGGTGCGGGCGATGGCCAGGCCCAGCTGGGGGCCGGCTCCGACGATGGCGATGCTGGTCACAGCGATCCTTTCGTAGTACGCCGTCGATGAGCCACGAGCGGCGCTGGAGGTAGAGATACGATCCGGAAAGGGTTATCCGTTTTCCAATGCGGATAGCCCTTTCCGGTTCACTTCAGCCACCGTAGCACATGAAATGGATAGGGCTTTCCGATTGCTAGACTGTGCCCATGAGCCCCGCTGACCAGCACTCCGACGCCCCAGCCGCCCAGCCTGTGCGCAGTGACGTCGAGCGCAACCGGGGGCGGATCCTCACCGCCGCGCGCGCTGTCTTCGGGCGCGACGGCCTCGGTGCTTCCATGGCTTCCGTGGCCCGCGAGACCGGGGTCGGGATCGCCACCGTCTTCCGGCACTTCCCCACGAAGGAGGCGCTGGTCGCAGCCGTCTTCGCAGACCGGATGGATGCCTACGCCGACGCGGTCGCCACCGCCCTCGAAGACCCCGACCCGTGGCACGGTTTCACCGGTTACATCGAGACCGCCTGCGCGATGCAGGCCGCCGACAACGGCTTTGCCGACGTCCTGACCATGACGTTCCCCACCGCGAAGGCGATGGAGACGCGCCGGAACGAGGCGTACGAGGGGATGGTGGAGCTCATCGGCCGCGCCAAAGCCACGGGCCGGCTGCGTGAGGACTTCGACCCCTCCGATCTGGTACTGCTCCACATGGCCAACCTCGGCGTCGTTCACGCCTGCGGTGACGCGGCTCCCGATGCCTGGCGACGCGTCGTTGCGCTGATGATCCAGTCCTTCGAGGCCCCGGCTCGGGCGCCCCTTCCCGCCTCGCCCGCGCACGACGACCTCTACAGGGCCATGCTCCGCACCGCTCCGACAGGCGCCGGCGCGCTGAAGCCGGAGCGGAACAGCTGATCTGCTGGGTCGCGGCGCACTGCTCTACGCCCGCGCTCTGTCACTTCCTGCGCCGGACGAGGATGAACCACCCGTCCAGGATCCAACCATGCTCGGCCGAGTGCTCACCGTTGCCCCAGCATCTCCAACACCGCGAGCCGTGTATCCCCGTCCGGGGTCTCCGGACACCTGGA
>NZ_JBSFLV010000224.1:0-11645 GCF_053599215.1 Streptomyces sp. NPDC001002
CTCGAAGGTCACCCTCGGAATTCTTCTGGCTCAATCAGCCGAAAGTCAACATAGCCTTGGATTGTTTGATTCACCGACTCGACCCAGGGGACGGCGAGGGCACCGACGCAAGCCGCAGAAAGGCACCCGCACAAAAACAGGGGCGGCACTGCTCAGCTTCCGCAGGTACAGTGCGCAGATCAGCAGAACCCTCAGGGTGAGGCCCCGCACGTGTTGACCCAGACCACCTCCCGAGTGCTCGAACCGAGTGACCTGGAAGCGGCGCTCGCAGTTCTGGACCGCGAGCCCGTCGCGAACGCCTTCGTGACCTCGCGCGTCCAGATCGCCGGCCTCGACCCCTGGCGACTCGGCGGCGAGATGTGGGGCTTCTACGAGGACGGCATGCTGACGTCCCTCTGCTACGCGGGCGCCAACCTGGTCCCGATCTGCGCCACCCCCAAGGCCGTACGGTCCTTCGCGGACCGCGCCCGCCGGGCCGGCCGCCGCTGCTCCTCGATCGTCGGCCCCGCCGAAGCCGTCTCCCAGCTGTGGCGGCTCCTCGAACCGAGCTGGGGCCCGGCCCGCGAGGTCCGCTCGCGCCAGCCCCTCATGGTCGCGGACCGCATGCCGACCGACATCGCCCCGGATCCCTACGTCCGCCGCATCCGCAAGGACGAGATGGACACGATCATGCCGGCCTGCGTGGCGATGTTCACCGAGGAGGTCGGCGTCTCCCCGCTGGCCGGCGACGGCGGCCTCCTCTACCAGGCCCGGGTGGCCGAACTCGTAGGCGCGGGCCGCTCGTTCGCCCGCGTCGACGAACACGGCAAGGTCGTCTTCAAGGCCGAGATCGGCGCGGCGACCTCGCAGGCCTGCCAGATCCAGGGCGTGTGGGTGGCCCCGGAGTACCGGGGGAGAGGCGTGGCGGCCCCGGGCATGGCGGCGGTCCTGCGGTACGCCCTGGCGGACGTGGCCCCCCTGGTGAGCCTGTACGTGAACGACTTCAACACCCCGGCGAGGCGGACGTACCACCGCGTGGGCTTCCAGGAGATCGGCGCGTTCATGAGCGTCCTGTTCTAGTCACCGTCAGCCACTTGCAACCCGCACCAGGCAGATGACCGACGCCCCCCTGTACCCTCCCCGCATGGACCTCGTCATCGGCCCCCTCGACCTCCCGGCCCACGTCGACGAGGCCCTAGCCGTCCAGGCCCTGGCCTTCGGACTCGGCGCCGACGAAGTGGCGGTACGCCGCCAGATCGTCCTCCGCCACATGACCCACCCCGGCGCAAGGGCCCTCGGCGCGACCGTCGGACGACACCTCGTCGGGTTCGTGTACGGAATGCCCAACAACCGCGGCCACTGGTGGTCCACCGTCGTCGAGCCCTACCTCCACGAACAGGGCCACGACAACTGGCTCGACGACTCCTTCGTGATCACCGAACTGCACGTCCACCCGGGCCACCAGAACCGCGGCATCGGCCGCTCCCTGATCACCACGATCACCGACAGCGCCGCCGAACCCCGCTCGATCCTCTCCGCGATCGACACCGACAGCCCGGCCCGCGGCCTCTACCACTCCCTCGGCTACCAGGACCTGGCCCGCCGCGTCCTCTTCCCGAGCGCCCCGAAGCCGTACGCCGTCATGGGCGCCCCTCTCCCACTGCGCCGCCGCTAACCGATTTCCACCCCCACAGCGCGCCCGGCTAACCTCCTAGCCATCACCCTTTTCGGCAGGAGTACGAGAACCATGGCGAACGCACCGGTCCAGCGCATGTCCCAGTTGATGGCGAAGACGCTGCGCGACGACCCGGCGGACGCCGAGGTCCTCAGTCACAAGCTCCTCGTGCGGGCCGGCTACGTCCGCCGTACCGCGGCCGGCATCTGGTCCTGGCTGCCCCTGGGCAAGAAGGTGCTGTCCAACGTCGAGCGGATCGTCCGTGAGGAGATGGACGCGATCGGCGCCCAGGAGGTGCTGCTCCCCGCGATCCTGCCCCGCGAGCCCTACGAGGCGACCGGCCGCTGGCAGGAGTACGGCCCCGAGCTGTTCCGCCTCCAGGACCGCAAGGGCGGCGACTACCTGCTCGGCCCGACCCACGAGGAGATCTTCACCCTGCTGGTGAAGGACCAGGCGTCCTCCTACAAGGACCTGCCGGTCATCCTCTACCAGATCCAGAACAAGTACCGCGACGAGGCCCGCCCCCGCGCCGGCATCCTGCGCGGCCGCGAGTTCCTGATGAAGGACTCCTACTCCTTCGACACGGAGGACGAGGGCCTCGCCAAGTCCTACGCCCTGCACCGCGATGCCTACCAGCGGATTTTCGAGCGCCTCGGCCTCGACTACCGCATCTGCGCCGCCACCGCGGGCGCGATGGGCGGCTCCAAGTCGGAGGAGTTCCTCGCCCCCGCCGAGGCCGGCGAGGACACCTTCGCGGACTGCCCGAACTGCGACTTCGCGGCCAACACCGAAGCGATCTCGTACGAGTTGAAGCCCGTGGACGCCGCCGGCGTGCCCGCCCTCGAAGAGATCCCGACCCCCGACACCCCCACGATCGAGACCCTCGCGGCGCACCTCGGCGTCGAGGCCTCCGCCACCCTCAAGAACCTCCTGGTGAAGGTCGACGGCGAGATCGTCGCCGTCGGTGTGCCCGGTGACCGCGAGGTCGACCTGGACAAGGTCGAGGCCCACTTCGCCCCCGCCACCGTGGAGTTGGTGACGGCGGAGGACTTCACCGGCCGTCCCGACCTGGTGCGCGGTTACGTCGGTCCGCAGGGCCGGGGCGAGAAGGTCACGTACATCGCCGACCCGCGCGTGGCCCCCGGCACGTCCTGGATCACGGGCGCCAACAAGGAGCACACGCACGCCAAGAACGTCGTCGCCGGACGGGACTTCGAGGTCGACACGTACGTCGACGTCGTGGTCGTGCAGGAGGGCGACCCCTGCCCGAAGTGCGGCACGGGCCTCAAGCTCGACCGCGCCATCGAGATCGGCCACATCTTCCAGCTGGGCCGCAAGTACGCCGACGCCCTCAAGCTCGACGTCCTGGGCCAGCAGGGCAAGCCGGTCCGCGTCACCATGGGCTCCTACGGCATCGGCGTCTCCCGCGCGGTCGCGGCCCTCGCCGAGCAGACCGCCGACGAGCACGGCCTGGTCTGGCCCCGCGAGGTCGCCCCGGCCGACGTGCACGTCGTCGCGGCCGGCAAGGCCCTCCAGATCGAACTCGCCCTCGACGTCTCCGAGAAGCTGCGCGCGGCCGGCCTGCGCGTCCTGGTCGACGACCGGGCCGGCGTCTCGCCGGGCGTGAAGTTCACGGACGCCGAACTCATCGGCGTACCGCAGATTTTGGTGGCGGGCCGCCGGTCCGCCGAGGGCGTCCTGGAGCTCAAGGACCGCAAGTCCGGTGAGCGCGAGGAGCTGACGGTGGACGAGGCGATCGCCCGCCTCACCGTCTGACGCCCTGATTTAAGGCACCTCTCAGGGAGTTCTTCCGGGGCGTATGGGCGCCTCACAGACTTCTCTCAGGCAGTTCCCCGACCGTAGTGGGTGACACAGAGTCACCAGGGAGGGGAACGGCCATGAACAGCAGGGAACGAGGTGCCGCAGCCGCGGTCCGCAGAGGGGCCCGGCGCACGGCGGCGACAGCGGCGGCGGTCACCTTGGCGGCCGCCGCCGGGATGTTCGCGCTCATCGGCACGATGGACACGAACACGAGCGCGTCCTCGACGACCACGTCCACGAGCAGCGACAGCAGTAGCAGTAGCAGTACGACGGACTCGTCGACGTCGAGCAGCTCGTCCAACGGCGGTTCGTCGACGGACAGTTCATCGTCGTCCTCGTCGGACAGCGCGTCCTCCAGCGGTGGCCTCACCTCCTCCAGCGGCGGCTCCACCGACTCCACGTCGGGGGCGTCGTGATGACCACCGCCGAGCGCCTCGCTCCGCGCACCACGGCCGCCACCGAATGGCGTGCCCTCGGCACCCGCGTCCGCCTGGTCGTCACCGACCCGGCCCTGCTCGACTCCTGCAACCTGTTGCTCGCCCGGCACCTCGCCGAGGTGGACGCGGCCTGCAGCCGCTTCCGCGCCGACTCCGAACTCGCCGCCCTCGACACCACCGACGGCCGCCCGGTCCGGGTCAGCCCGCTGCTCGCCCAGGCCCTCGAAGTCGCCCTGCGCGCGGCCGAGTCGACCGACGGAACCGTCGATCCCACGGTCGGCTCGGCGATGGACGCGATCGGCTACGACCGCGACTTCACCCTCGTCCAGGAGGACGACCGACCGGTCCGGCTCACCGTCAAGCGGGCCCCGGGCTGGCGCACGGTCCGCCTGGACCGTACGACGGACACGGTCACCGTCCCGGCGGGCGTCCGGCTCGACCTGGGCGCGACCGCCAAGGCCTGGGCCGCCGACCGGGCCGCCACGATGCTCGCGGAGGCGGCCGGCTGCGGAGTGCTGGTGAGCCTCGGCGGCGACACGGCCGTCGCGGGTCAGGCCCCGGCGGACGGCTGGCAGATCCGCGTCCAGGACGTGACCGGAGCGGTCGACGAGACGCCCGCGCAAGGGCCGTACGCCACGGTCGGCCTGCACTCCGGCGGCCTCGCCACCTCGGGCACGGCCGCCCGCACCTGGCGCCGGAGCGGCCACGACCTTCACCACATCGTCGACCCCCGCACCGGCCTCCCGGTCCGCTCCCCGTGGCGCACGGTCTCGGTCGCCGCGACCACCTGCGCGGACGCGAACGCGGCGACCACGGCGGCCTTGGTGAAGGGCACGGACGCAGAGCGCTGGCTGACCCAACTGGGCCTGCCCGCACGGCTGGTGACACACAGCGGGGCGGTCGTCACCACACCCGGCTGGCCCACGAACCGTACCGACCTGGAGGCAGCCGCATGAGCTCCGAGATCCTCTGGTACGCCAACCGTGCCACCGGTGCCGTCTGCCTGGTCCTCTTCACGGTCGTCGTCCTGCTGGGCATCGCGGTCCGTCTGAGCACCCGGCTCCCTGGCCTGCCCCGCTTCGGCACGGTCTCCCTCCACCGCAGCCTCTCGCTCTCCGCGATGGCTTTCCTGGCCCTGCACATCGCGTTCGCGGTGATCGACAGCTACGTCGACATCACGGTCGTGGACGTCATCGTCCCGTTCGCCTCGAACTACCAGCCGCTGTGGCTGGGCCTCGGCACGGTCGCCCTCGACCTGATGCTCGCGGTCGTCATCACCAGCCTGCTCCGCGCCCGGATGGGCCACCGCGCCTGGCGCGCCGTGCACTGGCTCGCGTACGCCTCCTGGCCCGTCGCCCTGGTCCACGGCATCGGCATCGGCACGGACACCGGCGCCGACTGGATGACCTGGCTGACCGTCTCCTGCGTGGCCGCGGTCGTCGCCGCCGTCGGCATCCGCCTGGCGCACTCCGCCCGCGCCGCCCGCCGCACCCCCGCCGCGCTGCTGCGCACCGCCGAAGGAGCCCGCTCATGACCGCGACCTTCCCCGACCTGTACATGTCCCCGCGCCTGCTCGCCCCCGGCGGCACCCCGGCCGACCTCGCCACGCACCAACAGCGGTACGGGCCACTGGCGTACGGCGATCCGGACGGTGTCCTGCGCGCGGTCGCGGAGTCCGGGCTGACCGGGCGCGGGGGAGCGGCGTTCGCGGTGTACCGCAAGCTGGTCGCGGTCGCCGACGCGGGCCGCCGCACCGGCCGTGCCCCGGTGGTCGTCGCCAACGGCGCCGAGGGCGAGCCCGCCAGCCACAAGGACAAGACGCTGCTGCGCCTCTCGCCCCACCTGGTCCTGGACGGACTGCAGATCGCCGCGCAGGCGGTCGGCGCGGACGAGGCCCACCTCGCGGTCGAGGACGGCGCCTCCTACCTGGAGGCCGCGCTGGCCCGCCGTACCGACCCGCTCCGCGTCACCGTCGTACGCGTGCCCAAGCGGTTCGTGTCCGGGCAGTCCTCGGCGCTGGCCCAGTACCTCTCCGGGGCCGCCGCCCTGCCGGCCCACCAGGACCCGCCGGTGCGCGAACGCGGGGTGCGCCGGGCCCCCACCCTCGTCCAGAACGTCGAGACCCTGGCCCACCTCGCCCTGGTCGCCCGCTACGGCGCCGACTGGTTCCGCACCGCGGGCACCCCGACCCAACCCGGCAGCGCCCTGTGCACGGTTCACGTCCCCGGCCATCAAGTCCGGGTGGTGGAAGCCCCGTTCGGCATGCCACTGAGCCGCATCATCCCCATGGACGCCACCACATCCGCCATCCTCCTCGGCGGCTACCACGGCACCTGGATCCCGGCCCGCGAAGCAGCCCAACTCCCCCTGGACGCAACCACCATGGGCGCCGGCGTCCTGGCCGCCCTCCCCACCACCCACTGCGGCCTCACCGAAACCGCCCGAGTCCTGCGCTACTTGGCTCTCCAGTCAGCAGGCCAATGCGGCCCCTGCCTCAACGGCCTGCCCCGCATGGCCGCCGCGTTCCAGACCCTGGCCACCCCCGGCCCCCAAGGCACCGCCCGCACGGACATAGCCCGCTGGTCGGGCCTGGTCGAGGGCAGAGGCGCCTGCCACCACCCCGACGGCACGGTCCGCCTGGTCCGCAGCGCCTTGACGACCTTCGGCGCCGAACTGGACGCCCACGCAAGGGGTTTGTGCACAGCAACCGACCACACCCCCTTGCTGCCAGTCCCCCAGGAGAACTGACATGGACCAACACATCACGGTCGACTGGACGGCGTGCCAAGGCCACGGCCTGTGCGCCGAGTTGCTGCCCGACCACATCACCCTGGACGAATGGGGCTACCCGCTGGTGGAGGGGTCTCCTGTGCCGCCCCGCACGGCAAAGCGAGCGCAGAGGGCAGCGGCCGACTGCCCGGTCCTAGCCTTGAAATTGGCGATGAGGTGATGCCCTAAAGGGGCGCGGGGAACTGCGCGACCAGCCCCCACAAACCCGCAGTCAACGAACAACCTCTATAGCCAGCCCGCAAACTCCAGCAACAACTCAGCATCCTTCAACCGCCCCACCCGAAGCGCCCGCAGCCCCGACTCCACAGCCCGAAACAACGTCCACCCCCGCAACCGCTCCTGATCCACCTCCAACGACTCGGCAAGCCTCTTAACGCGCCGCCGAGTAGTCCCCGCCCCCGACGGCGAAGCAATCAGATCCTCCACCCGATCCCGAACCAACCGCGCAAGATCAAACGCACACTCACCCACCACCGGATCCGGCCCCACCGCCAACCAAGGAGACCGCTCACCCGCCAACACCTTGCTCTGCCGAAACGTCCCGTGCAGCAACCGAACCTCAGTCGGCGCAGCCAGCAACTCCTCCCGAGCCACCAGCGCCGCATCGACCAGCGAGACAACCTCCCCGCCGGCCCCTGCCCTCATCGCCTCGGCCTGCCGCCCGGTCCGCTCGGCCACGGTCTCAAACACATGCCCACCCGGCGGCTCGACCCAGAGCCGCCGCAACACCCCCGCCGCCTCAAGCAACGCCTTCGCCTCCGGCAACGACCGCACGGAAACATCGGGGTGCAGCCGCTCCAGCAACAGCACCCCCTCACCCCCGACCTCAGCCCCGTCCAGCAGCTGCACAGCCCCCCGCCCACCCCAGTGCGCCAGCGCAACCCGCTCGCTCTCCGGCCGAGCCCGAGGCGGCGCCAGCTTGAGCACCGCCTGCGTCCCGTCGGCCCGCCGCACCAGCACCACCAGGCTGCTGCGCCCACCGGGCACCTGCACCCGCTCCAGCGTCAACTCGCGTAGAGCGACGGCCTGTTGCGCCGCCGCGGGCAGCTTCTCCAACCAGCCGTCACCGTCCGGTGCCGTCTCACCGAGCGCCCTCACCAGACGCCGCGGCGGTTCGAAAGCCATACGCGAGCAGTTCCCTTCCCTTACGCATTACCCAGCGGGCGTTGCCGCGGGCGTTACCGCGGGCGCCGCCGAGGCCGAGGCGTCGGATGCCCGTTCGGCAAGCCCAGGGAAGGCTACGCTCTCGCCGCGCCACCGCACCGCCCGCACTGCCGCGTCCCGCACCGCCCCGGCGGCCGTCCGCCGCCGCTCGCCGTCGGTCGCCCGCACCAGGTCGGAGTACACCCCGGCCACCCGGTCCTCCAGCTCCGCGGCGAGCCGCACGGCCGAGGGCGAGTCCGTCACCGGGAACGGCAGCGCGTACGCCGCCGACGCCACGACCGGCGTACCGCCCAGGTCCCGCACCTCCCGCGCCAGCGCGTCCCGCCGGGCCCGATGGGCGTCGTACGCCGACCGGGCCTCGGTCTGACGCCCCTCGCGGATCCGGCCGCCGACGACCCCGTACCCGTAGACCGCCGCGTGCTCCGCCGCGAGTGCAGCCTGGTAGGCCGCGAGCTCCGCCTTCGCCGCCTTCTTCTCGTCGTCGCTCACCGGGCGCCCTCCGTCAGCAGATACGCGTGTGCCGCCCCGGCCGCCGCCACCGAGGCCAGCAGCCTGGCGGGTTCCCCGGGTACGTCGAGCAGTGCCGTCGTGCGCCGGTCGGCGAGCGCCCGCTCGGCGGCGGCCAGCTCGACGAGGGCGTCCCGCTCGGTCCCGGGAACGGCCGTACCGGACGGCGAGGCCGAGGGAGACGCCGTGCCCGTACCCGTGCTCTCCTCGCTCCCCGCGTTCGCCCTGCTCGGCCCGTCCGCCGAACCCCCGAACGCCACCGCGTGCCGCACGACCTCCGCCCGCAGCGGTGCCAGCCGCTCCGCGAGCGCCGGATACGCGGCGATCACCGCGTCGTAGCGCTCCGCGAGACCGGAGCTGTCCCGGGCCGCACGCGCGCGTACCCGTGCGGTCGCGGACATGCTGCCGCTGGTGTTCTCCTCGTCCCCGCCGGACCCGGAGGAGCAGCCCGCGAGCAGGGCGGCGCCGGTGGCCGAGGCGAGGAGGGTTCTTCTGCGCGGACCCGAGGGGGTGCGCGCTGGCGGGGGGTACGGCACGGCAGTCGTCCTCGAAGGCTCGTACGAATCCGCGGGCGGGAAGGGCGGCCCGCAGGTGATCACCGTACCCGCGCCCCCGCCCGGTGCCCCTCACCGGCACCGCCCGTGTGTACGAGGGCCGTCGTTGCTCCGTACGTGGACGGCAACACACCCCGCGACCGGATACCCTTTGACCAGACACGCGACCTTCCCACAACAGCACACGCGGCCGAGGAGTCACCCGGATGAGCACCACCCAGAGCGAGAGGCTGCGAGAGCTCCTGGAGCCGCTCGTCAACTCCCAGGGACTGGATCTCGAAGAGATCGCGGTGGACTCCGTCGGACGCAAGCGTGTGCTGAGTGTCGTCGTCGACTCCGACACCGGGGCGGACCTGGACCAGATCGCCGATGTGAGCCGCGCGCTCTCGGCGAAGCTCGACGAGACGGACGCGATGGGCGCGGGCGAGTACACGCTCGAGGTCGGCACCCCGGGCGCCGAGCGCCTCCTGAAGGAACACCGCCACTATGTGCGCGCCGTGGGGCGGCTGGTGAAGTTCCAGCCGGTCGAGGGCGACGAACTGGTCGCGAGGATCCTGGCGGTCGACGACGAGGGCCTCGACCTCGAAGTGCCCGGCGTGAAGGGCCGCAAGCCCACCAGCCGCAGACTCGCCTTCGCCGACATCGACAAGGCGCGCGTGCAGGTCGAGTTCAACCGCAAGGACAGCGACAAGTCCGACGAGAAGGAAGAAGAGGAGGCGTAGCCATGGACATCGACATGAGTGCCCTGCGGGGCTTGGTACGGGAGAAGGAGATCTCCTTCCCCCTGCTGGTCGAGGCGATCGAGTCGGCCCTCCTCATCGCCTACCACCGGACCGAGGGAAGCCGCCGCCACGCGCGCGTGGAGCTCAACCGCGAGACCGGTCACGTCACGGTGTGGGCGAAGGAGGACCCCGAGGACCTGGAGGAGGGGCAGGAGGCGCGCGAGTTCGACGACACCCCGTCCGACTTCGGCCGTATCGCCGCCACCACCGCCAAGCAGGTCATCCTGCAGCGGCTGCGCGACGCCGAGGACGACGCGACGCTCGGCGAGTACGCGGGCCGGCAGGGCGACATCGTCACCGGCGTGGTCCAGCAGGGCCGCGACCCGAAGAACGTACTGGTGGACATCGGCAGGCTGGAGGCCATCCTGCCCGTCCAGGAGCAGGTGCCCGGCGAGACGTACCAGCACGGCATGCGCCTGCGGTCGTACGTCGTCCGTGTGGCGAAGGGTGTCCGCGGTCCGTCCGTGACCCTCTCCCGTACGCACCCGGACCTGGTGAAGAAGCTCTTCGCGCTGGAGGTGCCGGAGATCGCCGACGGGTCCGTCGAGATCTCCGCGATCGCCCGCGAGGCCGGCCACCGCACCAAGATCGCCGTCCGCTCCACCCGTTCCGGGCTCAACGCCAAGGGCGCGTGCATCGGCCCCATGGGCGGCCGAGTCCGCAATGTGATGGGCGAACTGAACGGCGAGAAGATCGACATCGTCGACTGGTCGGACGACCCGGCCGAGATGGTCGCCAACGCGCTCTCCCCGGCCCGGGTCTCCAAGGTCGAGGTGGTGGACCTCGCGGCCCGCTCCGCGCGCGTGACGGTGCCGGACTACCAGCTGTCGCTGGCCATCGGCAAGGAGGGCCAGAACGCCCGCCTCGCGGCCCGGCTGACCGGCTGGCGGATCGACATCCGGCCCGACACCGAGCAGCCCGAGGAATAGATCTGAGCCGTCGCTGGCTGAGATCACGACAACAACCGTTCGATTCTTGCCCCAAAGGGGTGAGGTCGGTGCGGGGAGGTAGACTTAAGAGTGTCTGGCCGGACGCGAGCCCGCGCATGCCCTGAGCGCACCTGTGTGGGGTGCCGGGAGCGAGCGGCCAAGAAGGACTTGCTGCGCATCGTGGCGGTCGAGGGCGAGTGCGTCCCCGATCATCGCGGTACGCTGCCCGGCCGGGGTGCTTATGTGCACCCCGCCCTGGTCTGTCTCGACCTGGCGGTACGTCGCCGGGCGTTCACACGGGCGCTGCGCGCCCCGGGAGCGCTCGACACAAAGACGTTGCGCTTCTACGTCGAGCAGGCAACACCGTAAGAGCGAGTCGTACGGAACCTCCGTGCGGCCCGGTATTCCGCGAGTTGGAAGTAGGTCGAGATTGCGATGAGCACTCGATGAGCACGCGATGAGTACGCCCATGAAGTAGCGACGGTCCGGACGCACCCGGACCTAAAAGGAGCGAAGTGGCTAAGGTCCGGGTATACGAACTCGCCAAGGAGTTCGGGGTGGAGAGCAAGGTCGTCATGGCCAAGCTCCAAGAACTCGGTGAATTCGTCCGTTCGGCGTCTTCGACCATCGAAGCGCCCGTCGTCCGTAAGTTGACGGACGCCCTCAATCAGGGCAACGGAGGCGGCAAGCCCGCTTCCGCGCGTAAGGCTGCCCCGGCGAAGCCGGGCGCCCCCTCTCCGGCGCAGGCTGCCCGTCCGGCCGCCCCGCGCCCGCCGGCCCCGAAGCCGGCCGTCGCCGAGCGGCCCGCGGCTCCCGCCGCGCCGGCCTCCTCCGGCACTCGTCCCACTCCGGGCCCCAAGCCCGCGCCGCGACCGGCTCCGGCCTCTCCGGCGCCCACGGCGCCCGAGTTCACCGCGCCCCCGGCGGCTCCCGCCGCCCCGGCTCTCCGAAGGCGACCGCGTATCCCGACGCCGTAGACATTCGCATGTGCGGCAAAAAACCTGAGT
>NZ_JBSFLV010000225.1:0-11602 GCF_053599215.1 Streptomyces sp. NPDC001002
TCGGCCAAGGCCCGGCCGCCACCGGCGAGTTCGTGCCGGCGCTCACGGGCCCGGCCGATCGACTTGGGGTCGATCGGCGTCGGCCAGTACCAGCACGACCTGTCCGAGGTGAAGCTGTCGCGTTCGCTGGACGCGGTGGTGGAGGACTGTGTGAACGGCGTCGGCGTGGACGTCAACACGGCGTCGGCCCCGCTGCTCTCCCGCGTCTCCGGCATCACCTCCGGACTCGCCGAGAACATCGTGGCCCACCGCGACTCCAACGGCCCGTTCACCTCACGCGGCCAGCTGAAGAACGTGGCACGGCTCGGCCCCAAGGCCTACGAGCAGTGCGCGGGCTTCCTGCGGATCCGCGGCGGCGACGACCCGCTGGACGCGTCCAGCGTGCACCCTGAGGCGTACCCGGTGGTCCGGCGCATGGTGAAGACGTCCGGGCAGGAAGTGGCCTCGCTCATCGGCAACACGGGTGTGCTGCGTTCGCTGAAGCCGACGGAGTTCGTGGACGAGACGTTCGGTCTGCCGACCGTGACGGACATCCTCAAGGAGCTGGAGAAGCCGGGGCGCGACCCGCGTCCTGCGTTCAAGACGGCGACCTTCAAGGAGGGCGTCGAGAAGATCTCCGACCTGACCTCCGGGATGGTGCTGGAGGGTGTCGTCACGAACGTCGCCGCGTTCGGGGCGTTCATCGATGTCGGTGTCCACCAGGACGGGCTCGCGCATGTGTCCGCGCTGTCGAAGACGTTCGTCAAGGACCCGCGTGAGGTTGTGAAGCCGGGTGACATCGTCAAGGTGAAGGTGCTCGACGTGGACATTCCGCGTAAGCGCATCTCGCTGACTCTGCGGCTGGATGACGAGGCTGCGCCGAAGGAGCAGGGGCAGCAGGGCGGTGGGGGTGAGCGGCGTCAGCGGGGTGGGCGGCCGCCTCAGCAGCGGCAGCAACAGCGGCAGGGCGGTGGGGGTGGCGGTGGTTCGCGCCAGGCTGCGCCGCCTGCCAACAGTGCGATGGCTGATGCTCTTCGCAAGGCCGGGTTGCTCAATCCGAAGGACGGCAAGCGCCGCTGACGGTTGTGGGGAGCTGCGGGTCCGTTGTGGCTGGTCGCGCAGTTCCCCGCGCCCCTGACGGGGCGCTCCCTGAACGTCGGACAGGCTGCTAACGCTCCTCCACCTTGCCCGCCGACACCTCCAAGCGGCGGGTCACATGGACCGCGTCCAGCATGCGGCGGTCGTGGGTGACGAGGAGGAGCGTGCCCTCGTAGGCGTCGAGGGCGGATTCCAGTTGTTCGATGGCCGGTAGGTCGAGGTGGTTGGTGGGCTCGTCCAGGACCAGGAGGTTGACTCCTCGTCCCTGGAGGAGGGCCAGGGCCGACCTCGTGCGTTCGCCCGGGGAGAGGGTCGCCGCCGAGCGCATGACGTGGTGGGCCTTGAGGCCGAACTTGGCCAGCAGGGTGCGTACTTCGGCCGGTTCGGTGTCCGGGACGGCCGCGCAGAACGCGTCGAGCAGGGACTCCTCACCGTGGAACAGCTTGCGGGCCTGGTCGACCTCGCCGACCAGGACGCCGGAGCCGAGCGAGGCCGTGCCGGAGTCCAGCGGGATGCGGCCGAGGAGGGCGCCGAGCAGGGTCGACTTGCCCGCGCCGTTCGCCCCGGTCACCGCGACCCGGTCCGCCCAGTCGATCTGGAGGGTGACCGGGCCGAAGGAGAAGTCGCCGCGGCGGACCTCGGCGTCGCGCAGGGTGGCCACGACGGCGCCCGAACGCGGGGCCGAGGCGATCTCCATGCGCAGTTCCCACTCCTTGCGGGGCTCCTCGACGACGTCGAGGCGTTCGATCATGCGCTGGGTCTGGCGGGCCTTCGCGGCCTGCTTCTCGCTGGCCTCGCTGCGGAACTTGCGGCCGATCTTGTCGTTGTCGTTGTTCGCCTTGCGGCGGGCGTTCTTGACGCCCTTGTCCATCCAGCCGCGCTGCATCTGGGCGCGGTCCTGGAGGGCGGAGCGCTTGTCCGCGTACTCGTCGAAGTCGTCGCGGGCGTGCCTTCGGGCCACCTCCCGCTCCTCCAGGTAGGCCTCGTAGCCACCGCCGTAGAGGGTGATCTGCTGCTGGGCCAGGTCGAGTTCGAGGACCTTGGTGACCGTGCGGGTGAGGAACTCGCGGTCGTGCGACACGACGACCGTGCCGGCGCGCAGGCCCGAGACGAAACGCTCCAGGCGCTCCAGGCCGTCCAGGTCGAGGTCGTTAGTGGGCTCGTCGAGGAGGAAGACGTCGTAGCGGGACAGGAGGAGGGAGGCTAGTCCGGCGCGGGCCGCCTGGCCGCCGGAGAGGGCGGTCATGGGCTGGTCGAGGTCGACGGACAGGCCCAGGGAGTCGGTGACCTCCTCGGCCCGCTCGTCGAGGTCGGCGCCGCCGAGGTCGAGCCAGCGCTCCAGGCTCGTCGAGTAGACGTCGTCGGCGCCGGGCGCGCCGTCGACCAGCGCCTGGGTGGCCTCGTCCATCACCCGCTGGGCCTCGGCGACTCCGGTGCGGCGGGCCAGGAACTCCCGTACCGTCTCGCCGGGCCGACGCTCGGGCTCCTGCGGGAGGTGGCCGACGGTGGCGCTCGGCGGGGAGAGCCTGAGCTCCCCCTCCTCGGGTGCGAGCAGGCCCGCGAGCATCTTGAGCAGGGTGGACTTGCCCGCGCCGTTGGCGCCGACCAGCCCGATCACGTCGCCGGGCGCGACGACGAGGTCGAGTCCGGCGAAGAGGGCGCGGTCGCCGTGTCCGGCGGCGAGATTCTTGGCGACGAGGGTGGCAGTCATCAGACCGCCGATCCTAACGTCCGGGTGACGTCTCCCGCCGCCGAGTTCTCACCGCGCCATCGCCTCCACCAGCACACTCCCGGCCGTCCGCGCCACCACGAAGGACTGCCCCCTCACCGCCTTGGCGTCCAGGGCGATCCGGTGCCGGCCCGGTTCGAGGACGCCGTCGAAGACCTCGTGGGCGTGGGCGCGGTAGAGGCGGTCGAGGCGGTACGCCGTGAGGTTCACCCGGCAGGAGGAGGTGACCTCGACGCCCGCCTCGCCGTCGGCGGCGACCAGGCGGGTGAGCCGGCGCAGCTCCACCGGGCTGCGGTCCAGGGCGTGTTCGATCTGGGCGACGAGCAGCGGGACTATCGGGGCGAGGCCGTCGACGTAGGCGACGTCGACGCCCGCCTGTTCGAAGGCGGTGCGTACGGAGGCACGTTCCTGCTCGGTGACCGCACGGCCGAAGGCGACGGCGCCGTAGCCGCGCAGTTCGTCGGTGTGGACGTCGTTCGTGTCGTGGGCGATGTCGGCGCCGATGCCGATGATGCGCAGGGCGGCGGCGAGTTTGGCGAGCAGGGCGACACGGGCGCCGATCAGCAGGACCCGGCGGCGGGTGCTGCCCGGGCCGCCGTCGAGGAGGGCGCCCAGTGCCTCGCGGTACTCGGTGCCGTCGAAGCGGAACGGCCCTATGCCGTGGTAGCCGTTGAGCTCCAGGTCGGCGTGTTCGTCGGTCTGCCAGGCGAAGTCCCGCCAGATGTAGTCGTCGCCGTCCTTCTCGATGGCCGCGGTGACGGCGCCGCAGGCCAGGTCGGCGCACTCGGGGCAGCCGTAGATGACGTAACGCCCGTCCGGGAGCGGGGCGTCCGCCTCCAGGAGCAGGCTGCGGACCTGTTCGGTGAAGATCGCGGGTGGGATGTCGGAGGCCAGTGGGGAGACGGCGTCGAGGTCGGAGAGCTGGAACAGCAGCGGGCGTCCGTCGACGATGAAGTCCAGGAAGTCCCGGTGCACCTGGTAGTCACCATTGACGAGGACTCCACCGGCACGCATCGCCGGTGCCAGGCCGAAGGTCGCGTACGCGGCAGACATGCTGTGAGTATTCCCGCAGCGACAGCGATCTGCGCACGGCATGGGACATTCCGCTACGGTCCCGGGATGGAGAGCGGATCGAACAGCGATGTGATCGTGATCGGTGGCGGGGTCGTCGGGCTGACCACGGCCGTCGTCCTCGCCGAACGCGGGACACGAGTGCGGGTCTGGTCCCGGGATCCCGCCGAGCGCACGACCTCGGCCGTTGCCGGGGCGCTCTGGTGGCCGTACCGGATCGAGCCGGAGGCGCGGACCGGCGCGTGGGCGCTGCGCGCGCTCGGCGTGTACGAGGAGTTGGCGGCGCGACCCGCGCAGACGGGCGTACGCATGGCCGAGGGCGTACTCGGTGAGACGCGGCTGGACGAGCTGGGGCCGTGGGCGGCGCGGGTGCCGGGGCTGCGAGCGGCGACGGGCGACGAGTACGCGGGGACGGGGCTGTGGGCTCGGTTGCCGCTGATCGACATGCCGACCCATCTGCCGTGGCTGCGCGAGCGGTTGGCGAAGGCGGGCGGGGTGGTCGAGGAGCGTACGGTGTCCTCGCTGGCGGAGGCGGACGCGCCGGTGGTGGTCAACTGCTCGGGCCTTGCCGCCCGTGAGCTGGTGCCGGACGCGAACGTGTATCCCGTGCGAGGGCAGTTGGTCGTGGTGGAGAACCCCGGGATCGACACCTGGCTGGTCACCACGGGCGCCGACGGCGAGATGGCGTACTTCTTCCCGCAGCCCGGTCGTCTCCTCCTCGGCGGCACGGCCGACGAACACGCCTGGTCCACCGAGCCGGATCCGGCGGTGGCCGAGGCGATCGTACGGCGGTGTGCGGCGCTGCGCCCTGAGATCGCCGGGGCGCGGGTCCTTGAGCACCGGGTGGGGTTGCGGCCGGCCCGGGACGCGGTCCGGCTGGAGAGTGAAGTCCTCGCAGACGGGCGGGTGTTGGTGCACAACTACGGTCATGGTGGGGCGGGGGTGACGGTGGCCTGGGGGTGTGCGGAGGAGGCGGCCGGGCTCGCCGTCGGCGCTGGAGCGGCGGGGTGAGGTGGGCCGGGGCCTGACCGAACGGCGGGTGAGCCGCGCCCTGCTCGGCCCGAGCGGTGGGGGTGAGCCCCCCGGCCCTGCTCGGCCCGAGCGGGGGTGAGCCCCCCGGTCACGCCCCAACAACGCGTAAGCCGCGCCGCGTTCTATCCCGCCCGCCCCACTCCTCTCACCCGTGATCGTGCCCCAAGGGATCCCCCTCCGTGTCCGTGCCAGGGCCCGGGCCGACCTTGATCTCGAAGTCGCCGTCGTACTTCTTGTGGCCCTCGATGACGGCGAGTTCGACGGCCTCGGAGCCCATCTCGCCGCGGACGATGACCGGGTCGCGGCGCAGGTCGCGCATGAGGGCGACGCACATGCCGATCATCACCAGGACGAAGGGCGCGGCGGCCAGGATGGTGAGGTTCTGGAGGCCGGTGAGGGCGTCGTCCTCGCCGCTGCCGACGAGCAGCATGATGGCCGCGACCGCTCCGGTGACGACACCCCAGAACACGACGACGAACCGGCCGGGTTCGAGGGCGCCCTTCTGGGAAAGCGTGCCCATCACGATGGACGCGGCGTCGGCGCCGGAGACGAAGAAGATGCCGACCAGGAGCATGACCAGGAGGCTGGTGGCGGTCGCGATGGGGAACTCCTGGAGGACGCCGAAGAGTTGGGCCTCGGGCGTCGACTTGCCGCCCAGCGCGCCGCCCTCCTTCAGCTTCATCGCCGTACCGCCGAAGACCGCGAACCAGACGAGGCTGACCGTGCTGGGCACGAGGATGACGCCGCCGACGAACTGCCGGACGGTGCGGCCGCGGCTGATCCTGGCGATGAACATGCCGACGAAGGGCGTCCAGGAGATCCACCAGGCCCAGTAGAAGACGGTCCAGCTGCCCAGCCAGTCCGCGACGCCCTTGCCGCCGCTGGCCTCGGTGCGGCCGGCGAGCTGGGGCAGGTCGCCGAGGTAGGCGAAGATCGAGGTGGGCAGCAGGTCGAGCACGATGATCGTGGGGCCCGCGATGAAGACGAAGACCGCCAGGATCAGGGCCAGCACCATGTTGATGTTGGACAGCCACTGGATGCCCTTCTCGACACCGGAGACGGCCGAGGCGACGAACGCCAGGGTCAGCACGGCGATGATGGCGACGAGCAGGCCGGTGCTCACGTCGTCCATCCAGTCCAACTCCTGGAATCCGGAGCCGATCTGGAGCGCGCCGAGACCGAGGGAGGCCGCGGAGCCGAAGACGGTGGCGATGATCGCGAGGATGTCGATGACCCGCCCGGCGGCGCCGTTCGCGTGCCGCTCCCCGATGAGCGGGGTGAAGACCGCGCTGATGGTCTGGCGGCGGCGTTTGCGGAAGGTGCTGTAGGCGATGCCGAGGCCGACCACCGCGTAGATCGCCCAGGGGTGCAGCGTCCAGTGGAAGAGGGTGGTGGCCATCGCCGTCTGCATGCGCTCGCCGGAGTCGGCGGGGGTGGTGCCGGGCGGCGGGGTCGTGTAGTGCGCGAGCGGCTCGCTGACGCCGTAGAACATCAGGCCGATGCCCATGCCGGCGCTGAACATCATCGCGACCCAGGACACCGTGCGGAACTCGGGTTCCTCGCCCTCGGCGCCGAGGTGGATGCGGCCGTAGCGGCTGATCGCCAGCCACAGGGCGAAGGCGACGAAGCACGAGGCGGACAGCATGAAGGCCCAACCGCCGTTGTGGATCAGGCCGTTGAGCATCGTCGTGGAGGCGCTCTCCAGGGAGTCCGTGGCCGCCCAGCCCCAGATCACGAAGGCCACGGTGATGGCGGCGGTGACACCGAACACCACCTGGTCGGTGCGGTTGCCGGGAGGGGCCGACGCGCCTTCCCGGTCGCCTCCCTGCTGCGGATCGTCGGTCATCGGCGGCACCTTCCCCTGGGTGATTTGGGCATATCTGTTGGGCTTTGACCCAAGGGCCTATCACAAGTGCCGCGGTCCGCGCGGCTTCCGCGCTCGGTGCCGGTCCGAGTCGTGGATTCGGCTATGCCTGAAACGTCTGGCGGTGCCATGTCAGGCCACCCCACGCTGACCCCGGAACGACCACGAACCACTCAGACCCCGGGGGAATCGGATGAGGCAGAAGAAGAAGTCGATCAGAGCGATGTTCGCCGCCCTGCTGTGCGCGGGCGCCCTGATCGCCACGACGGGTACCGCGGACGCCGTGCAGGAGTCGGCGGACGGAGGCACCTCCGTGCTGGTCGTGAACACCTTCCAGAGCCTGGGCACGCTGCGCTGCATGGACGACAGCAACTCCTTCGGGTTCCGCACGTTCCCCTGCAACGGCGGCATCTACCAGAACTGGGACGTCCACGTCTTCAACGACGGCACGCGCCGCTTCCAGAACCAGGCCACGGGACGCTGTCTCTACGACGGCCCGGCCGGGTTCAGCACCCGGTTCTGCGACAGTTCGGAGTCCGTGAGCTGGTACATCGTCCGCCACCACGAGGTGCGCCTGACCTTCCGCAACCAGTACACCGACCGCTGCATCGACGACAGCGACGACAGCGGCTTCCGCACGACCGGCTGCAACGGCGGCATCTACCAGGACTGGGTCTGACGGACCGTCACACGCGAAGGAGGCGCAATGGCCGACGAGATGGTGGAACTCGCGCAGCGGTTCATCAACTCCTACAACGTGTCCGGCATCCCGAAGGTGGAGGTGAACGGGCGGACCAGCTGGACGGTGATGTACGCCCTGACCCGGGCGCTCCAGTACGAACTGGGCATCACCACGCTGTCGGACACCTTCGGTCCGACGACGCTCAGCACGCTCCAGTCCCGGTTCGGGCCGCAGATCGACGACCTGACCCGGCACGGCAACGTCTACCGGATCGTGCAGTCGGGCCTGTACTGCAAGGGCTATGACGGCGGCGGCATGGACGGCACCTACAACGGCAGGACCGCGGACTCGGTCGCCGAGCTCAAGTCCAACATGGGTGTGGGCGGGGCCTATCCGGGCAGCGGGCTGCAGCCGAAGGTGTTCAAGGCGCTGCTCACCATGGACCCGTACGTCCGGGTGGGCAACGGCACCGAGCAGGTGCGCCAGATCCAGCAGTGGCTCAACGGGCGATACGTCCAGCGCCGGGAGTTCTTCATCTGCCCGGCCGACGGGAACTTCTCCCGGGACGTGCAGAAGGCGCTGGTCTTCGCCCTCCAGTACGAGATCGGCATGAGCGACGACGTCGCCAACGGGCGCTTCGGGCCCGGGACTCAGGACGGCGTCAGGACCCAGGCGGTGCTCGGCCTCGGCTCGGCCGACGGCGCCAAGCAGTTCGTGCACCTCTTCCAGGCGGCGATGCGGTTCAACGGCTGGGACGTCGCGTTCGACGGCTTCTACTCGGGGTCGCTGCTCAGCACCGTCGTGGACTTCCAGCGGTTCGCGCAGCTGCTGCCCACCAACGGCAGCGCGGACTTCCGGACTTGGGCCTCGCTGCTGGTCAGCACCGGCGATCCGAGCAGGGCCGGCACCGCGGCCGACTGCATCACCGAGATCACCCCGGCCCGCGCCCAGGCGCTGCGCGCCGCCGGATACACCACGGTGGGGCGGTACTTGACCAACGCGAACGTCACCAACCCCAAGAACAAGAAGATCCAGCCCGGTGAACTCGCCAATATCGTCGCGGGCGGTCTCTCGGTCTTCCCGATCTACCAGACCAACGGCGGCGATCCGGAGTACTTCAACGCGCAGCAGGGCGCCACGGACGCCCTGGCGGCCCTGGAGGCGGCCCGGGGGCACGGGTTCAAGTACGGCACCACCATCTACTTCTCCGTCGACTACGACGCCGTCGACGAGGAGATCACCAGTCGGGTCATCCCGCACTTCCGCGGCCTGGTGAACCGTATGAACGCGTACGGCAGCGAGTACCGGGTCGGTGTCTACGCACCCCGCAACATCTGCAGCCGGCTCGCCAAGGCCGGTCTGACGGTGGCCAGTTTCGTGTCGGACATGTCGACGGGGTACAGCGGCAACCTGGGCTTCCCGCTGCCGAAGGACTGGGCCTTCGACCAGATCGCGACGATCACGGTGGGCTCGGGCGCCGGATTCATCGAGATCGACAAGGACGTCGCGTCCGGCCGTGACACCGGGCAGACCCAGTTCGCGCCCCGGGGGCCGGACACCGCGCTGGACGTGCCCTTCGACATGAGCTTGCGGAGTGGGCTGACCTCGGGTCTCGTCAACTACATCGTGGCCAACGGCCACGACGACTGGTACCGAGCCCGCAGTGCCGAGGAGTGCATCGCCAAGGTCCTCGACATGGACGCGCTGATCACGGGACTCGCGCGGTCCTTCCGGATGCGCAAGTCGCTCATCCAGGCCGTGGTCTTCTGGGAGTACCAGGCGGACTTCACCGACGAGGCCGTGGACGTGCTGGTCGCCACCTACTTCAACTGGGAGGAGGCGCAGGCTCTCTGGGAGCAGAACCCCGTCGGGGAACCGCCCGCCCCTCCGCCGGTGATCAAGGACGACTCCAGCACGGGCGTCGCCCAGATCTTCGGCAGGACCGCGATCAAGGCCCGTAACCACTGCATTCGCGCGGACGTGATCTCGGCCCCGATCCAGGACACGGAGGACTGGCGGGCGCGCCGGGCGGTCTGGGACCAGCTGCGCAACGACGACGACTACAACGTGAGCATCGTCCCGCTGATCCACATCTGGTCCGCTGCCATCGACGGCATCACCGCCGACCGGCTGAGCTACTCGGACGCCGACATCGTCAACGTGCTCTCCCTGTACAACGGCGCCGACGAATACGGCCGCCGAGCGCGCGACCTCTACAACATTTTCGAGGCCTACAACGCAGTCGTGCGCGGCTGAAAGGGGAACCGGCATGCAGATCAGAGACACGGACGGACCGGGCGGCAGAGGCCTGCCCCGGCGGACCCTGCTGCTCACCGGACTCGCAGGGGCGGTGGTGGCCGGCATGTCCCTGCCGACGGCCGCTCCCGCCTCGGCCGCGGCCGGTACCACCAGCGCCAACGGCTGGCCCGTCACCGCCACCGGCATCACCACCCTGCCCGTCCCGGGCACCCCGGCCTCCGTCGAACTGCGCGAGGGCGAGGTCTCGGTGGTGCTCCTGCACGTCGTACGACGTTTCCACTACGAGGTCGAGGAGGTGGCCCGGCACGAACTGGCCGGGCACCGGCCCGCCGCGGGGCTGACCGGGCACCTGACCAACTACGCCTCCGGGACCGCCGTGGCAATCCGCCCGGACGCCTATCCGCTCGGCGCGGACGGCGTGCTCTTCCCGCACCAGGAGCGCGCGGTACGGGACATCGTCCGGGAGTGCGAGGGCGTGGTGGCCTGGGGCGGCCGGATGCGCCGCCCGCATGTGGCGCACTTCCAGATCGACGTCCGTCCCGGTGATCCCCGGCTGCGCCGGCTGGCCGCCCGGATCGGCGGCTGGACTCAACTCCCGGGCGAGGGTGCCGGGGTGTTCCCGCTGGCCGCCTGACCGGAGCCCCATCTGGCCGCCGGGCTCGCGGGCCCGGCGGCCGGCTGTGCCCCGCTCTCCGGCCAGCGCTGCGGGATGCCGCGTCGGCCGTCCAGGAGGGCCTGCCCGAGCGGTGTCGTGCTGTGGTGGACGCCCTGTCCCCGGCGCTGGGTGACGATCAGGCCCGCCTCGCGCAGGGCGGCCGCGTGCTGCGAGACCGTCGCCGGGGACACGATGAGCCGCCGGGCCAGCTCACCGGTCGAACCGCCGCCCGAGGCCGCCGCGCTGAGCAGTTCGGCACGTGTGCGGCCCAGCAGGGTGCGTAGCGCCTCGCGCCCGTCGCTCACCGGCCCGTCCTCTTCCTGGGCCCAGCCGAGGTCGTGGACGACGGGATAGACGATCACCGGGGGACGGTCCGCGTCGCGCAGGGTGATCGGGGCGCGCCGGCAGAAGAACGACGGCACCAGGAGCAGCCCGCGGCCCTCCAGGTGGATGTCGCGGTCGTACGCGCTGGCCATGGTGAGGACGCCCGACTCCCAGCGCAGGCCCGGGTGGACGGTGGCCAGCATGGCTTCGGTGCCTCCGTCGAGGACGGCGCGCGCACGCAGCGCGCGGTCCGCCTCGACGGTCGTGCGCACCCGCGCCCAGTGCGGGCGCAGGGCGTGGTCGAAGTAGCCGCGCAGGGCCGCGCCCAGGCGGCCCAGTGTTCCCGTGTCGCCCTCGGCGAGGGGCCGGGTCCAGGTTCCGAGGCGGCGCGCGGCGGCCAGCCCGGCCACGTCCCGGCGCAGCAGTTTGCGCGGGGTGGACAGGACGGCGTCGATCCCCGCGTCCAGCTCGTTCCGGTCGAGCGCGGGGGTGAGGAAGTCGGCCGAGTAGCCGCGGGGCGGGGCCAGATCGAGCAGCATGCGGACGCCCGCGGGCAGCCGGGTGCGGACGTGCCGCCGCCACGGCCCGAAGACGACCGCCCCTTCGCAGCCGGCGAGCAGGTGCAGGCTGAGCAGGACCTCCCACATGGGATGCGGTCCGCTCGCGACCCGTATCCGGGCCAGGTCGGCGTCGGTGAAATGGAACTTCAGCATGGTGGTTCCCCCGTGGTGGTGCATCGCGCTGTGGTCAGGAGCGGTTCCGCGCCGTGGTCAGCGGCGGTGCCGGTCCCTGAATCCGTCGGCCCACGGCGCGGAGATCGGCCTTGCGCTGATCCGCGGCAAGTCCCGCGGCGACAAGCCCATCGGCTCGCTGCTGTTCAACTTCGGCGGTCCCGGCGGCTCGGGCGTC
>NZ_JBSFLV010000226.1:0-11454 GCF_053599215.1 Streptomyces sp. NPDC001002
TACAACTTTACAATTGGGGTGATTGGATTACTGTGGTGTCCACTCCCCACATACCGCCGTGGGGGGTGGGGGGTCTGTCCGTGATGTCACGCCACGGACAGACCCCCGGGGATGTCAGTCGGCGACCGCTGCCGGACGGTACACGGTCAGGGCCCGACGAACCGCCACGGCACCGACGTAGCCGATCGCGACCAAGGTGAGCACTCCGATGACCGTGCCGATGGAACTCGGCCGGACCCCGCCGGTCAGCAGGGCGGGCACGGCGTAGGTCGTCGCCGCGAGCTGGAGCAGAGCGACGGCGAGCAGACTGGCTGCCGTCACCTGCTTCGGCAGCCGTTCGGCCAGTCGCGCCGATGCCAGCAGGACGGCACTCCAAAGGAGCACCAGTCCGACCACCACGACCAGTCCGTAGAAGCCGGCGCCGAGACCCGCCGTGTCGCAGTCGCGGTCGAGATCACGGCCGTCAGCCTGGTTGAACTCGCACATCGTCCGGCCGAATCGGGAGAGCAGGCTGGACAGTCCGGCCAGCACGAGGGTCTCCCCGCACAGCAGGAGGGCCGCGAAGCGGCGGTGTACCGCGCTCATCCGCTCGTCCCCATGATGAGCTTGCCGTTCTTGACGACGTACAGTTCGCCGCTCTTGGCCTTGGCCTTGCACTTCAGGCGAACCTTCGTAAATGGCTTGTCCTTGTTCTCATAGGCGGCGCCGATGAGCCGTCCCTTGCGGTTGTTGCGCAGGTCCATCTCCTTGTCGTTCCCCTTCGACGTCGCCTCGTGGTTGGTGCCGATCGAATAGGCATTGTTGTAGCCCACCGCGTCGCTCAGCACCATCCGGGCGCTCCAGTAGCAGTGCCGGAACGCGTCACCGGTCCCGAGGTAGAGGGAACCGGAGCTCCAGTTCCCGTCGCGGGCGTACTCCTGCGCCTTGTTCAGCGCGCTCGGTGCGTGCTGACCGTATGCGGAGATGCAACTCGCCCGGTGGCCGTTGTTGTTCGTGCACCACTTGTACTCGGTGTTGTTGAGGTCGGCACCGTAGAAGCTGGGGTCGAGGAGCACCGGGTAGGCGATGCTCGTCCCGGCCGCCGGGGACAACGACACGGTGACCGTGCTGCCGCTTGCCGTCAGGGTCACCGGGATCGCCGTGCCGGCCGCGTCCCGGGCGAGCGGGGCGGAGATCATGACGGTGGGGGCGGTCGAGGTCCCCCCGATGATCAGGGTGCTGTCGTTGTCCTGGGAGATCGACTGCCCCTCGGCGAGCGTCACCGTGTAGCTGTACGACGTCGGCGCCGCCGCCGTGCGCAGCAGATGGTAGGTCTCGATGCTGTTGGTCGCCGTGCGCACCGCCAACGTGTCCGAATCCGTCTGGGCGTTGGGATAGACGACGAGGTTGGTGCCCTCGACCTCGGCCGTCGACCCGGCGGAGCCGGGCAGGGCGACGGAGGTCGTCCCGGCCGCCGTCTCGGCAGCGGCCGTCACTGAACCCGAGGAGGTCCCGGGCAGCGACAGCGTGGTGTCGGCCACGGCGGAGTCCTCGTCCTCGGCGACCTCGTCGAGCGGTTCTTCCACGAAGTCCGCGGGCGGCACCTCACTGGTCTCGTCCGGCTCTGTGACGTCCTCAGGTACGACGTCCTCGTCGGCTTCCTCAGCGGCGGCGCTCTCGGCCTCGTGCAGGATGTCGGAGAAGTGCGTCTCGGCCACCTCGGCGGCGAACTCGGCGGTGACCGTGCCGCTCAACTGCCCGACGTGGAAGGTGTGTTCGCTGCTCTCGGACCACGCCCCTGCCGCGTTCTGCACGCGGGCGGTCACGATGTGGGTGCCACGGGTGGCCGGGACCAGGGACACGGATGCCGAGCCGGAGGAGATGGACACGGTCTTCGGGTCCGCGTCGTCGAGTGTGTACTCCAGGGTGCGCGGGTTGCTCGCGGTCGTGGTGAAGGCGAAGCTTCCGGCGGTGCCCGCGTCGCCCTTCCAGGTGATGCCCGACGGGTAGGCCGTCGAGGAGATGGCGGGTGCCGAGGGGGTGGAGGTGTCCACGTTCAGCGTGCGCCAGCCGCTCACGGTGGAGTTGGCGCTGCCGTCGTAGGAAAGCGCCCGCCATTTGTACGCCCCTGTGCTCAGCGCGCTGCCCGGGCTCCAGCCGAACGTCGACCCCGAGGCCTTGTACGCGGTCGTGCCCGAGGTGACCAGGGTGCTGCCGGTCGAGTCGTACACCTGGAAGGTGACCCGTACCGAACCGCTGTCGCCGTCGGTCGCCTTGGCGCTCAGCGCCGGGGTGGCGTCTGCCGTGTAGGCGTTCGCGGCCGGCGACTGCAGAGTCGGCGTGGCGGGCGGGGTGTTGTAAGTAACCGACAGCTTGGGCGCTTTGCTGCTGTCCGAGTAGTTCGCCGAGCGGTATCGGCGCCAGGTGGTGGAATCGCTCTCGCTCTTCCCGCGCACCTCCACTCCGTAGTTTGGCTCGCCGCCCTCGACCCAGGCCTGCACGATGCCGCCGACCTGCCAGGTCTGGCGAGCGGCCGGGCAGTCACTGGAGTAGCCGTACGCCTCGGTGCTGGTCTTGGCGCCGGTGGCGGTCGACGAGGGTTTGGTGCTCCAGGTGACGGTGGAGGAGTCCCATGCGCTCGTGATGCGGCGCACCTGCACGCCTGCGCCGTCCGTCGCGCAGGTCGAGGAGTAGTACGAATGCATCGACAGGTACGCGGTCTTGATGTCCTTGCCCGCGAACTGCGAGACGTCGAACTTCAGATACGACCGAGCGATCGTGCTGCCGGCGTCGTAGGTCCCCGCCTTCAGCTCGGTCGAGGACCGCTGCGAGTCGGTGTAGTTGGTGGCCAGCCAGGTGTCCGTGGTCACCGCGAGCGAGGCGATCGGGTCCAGCGTGACGGGATAGGTCAGCTCCGGGTCGGCCAGGAACTCCTGGTCCGGAGTGAGCACCAGCGTGGTGTCCCCGTCCAGGTCGGTCTCGACCCGGGTGGTGATCTCCGCCTGGTGCTCCGGCTCACCGGAGGCCCGGTCCACAGAGGAGTCCCACATGTGCGGAGCGGACGCGTCGGCGACGAGCTCGCCGTCCTTGTCGTGAAGCAACAGATGCCCGGACACGGCATCCTGAGTGAGCGTCAGACCATGCAGGTCGAGCGGAATCCGGTACGTCGTGGGAGCGTCCGGAGCAGAGTCCAGAACCACCGACTGCTCGAACCCCTGGGCGAGCGCCTGCACGGTGAGAGTCGTCCCGCCGCCGAGGTCATAGGCGGCGGTGTCCCCATCGACCTCCGGCACCGGCAGCGCCTGCGGCCACTCCATTCCGAACGAGGTCCCCGCGTCGTTCCCCACCGACGCGAGCTCCTTGTCACCCCCGTCCGAGACCGCCACCTCCGCGGGCGCGCTCTCCGGCTCCAACTGGGCGCCGGTATCGGTGAGATCGGTGTCGACGGCCTTCCAGGACCCGTCCTCCTGCTCGACCCGAACCGGCCCCGCATAGGCCTCCGTGGTCGTGGTTCCATCGCTGTTGACGTACGTCGTGGTGTCCTCGGTGCGCAGCGACAGCACCTCGATCCGGCGCCCCTGCAACAGGGCCTCCCGCCGGGCCTCACTCTCGCTCTCCACTCCCGACACACGACTGGACACACTCGGCCCACTCGCCTGTGCGGTCCCTGAAGCGATACCTGACGTCAACACGGTGGACGCGAGTAGCGTCATCACTACCGCCCCCACCACTGCTCCGGGTCTGCGTCGTCCGACGGCCCGTCTGGGTATGTGTCTCATGTCCCCTCCCACTGTTCTGTCCTCGCGATCGGCTCTCGCGAAAGGCAGAAGGGAACTAATACAGCAGCGAGTTGACGTCCCCCGGACAGCCGCTGACCAGCACCGATGAGTGGACCATGAGCTTCCTGTACGCAAAAGGGACAGCCGGGCGGAGATCATCATGTTCCCGCGCACTCCGACGCTCACAGGAGGGGAACACCGACCAAGATCCGTGGCCGAATCGTTGCGCGGATTCGACTCGGCCAGGACCCTGTGATCGGTCGGTCCCGGGAGACGTCGAAGATCGACTAGGTGATCTGGAAGGCGTCGATCGTGGTGTAGATCCCGCTGCTCTTGACGATTTTCACGGTGTGGGTTCCGGAGGACAGGCCGGATGCGCTGTAGATCACCTGTTGGGTCGCGCGGCTGGTGGATGCGGTGTGCACAGCGCCCTTGTCCACGCCGTCGAGGTAGATCTCGTTGTCACCTTGGTCGGAGTTGGTCTCTCCGATCACCTGAATGCCGGTGCCGGTGAAGGTCAGGGACACGGAGGCGCCATTCGTCTGGGTGTAGTGCACGCCGTCGTTGAAGTCGCCCAGCCCGCGGAAACCGCTGTGCGCCCACGCCCCGGTGTAGGTGATGGCGAGGTTGTCGTCGTCTGTGCGGCCGGTGAGCGGGGCGTACTGCTGCGGGACGCCGGCCGCGGCGATGATCGACTTCGCGGCCGTCGGCCACGCGCCGCCGCTGACGATGGTCGCCTGGCTCACGGTGTCACCGGTGCCGTTGTCGTAGTACGAGGCGTTGTCCGAGTAGTTGTCGTGGGCGTGGATCGTGTTGATGGTCGGGGTCCACATGCCGATCCAGTTGGAACCGCCGAACTCGATCACGTTGTCGTGGGTGTCCCAGCAGGAGCTGCCCTCGTCGTGGTAGAGCATCGTGTTGGCGTGGTTGCCTTCAGCGACGACGTTGCCGGCGAGTGTGGAGGCCTCCTGGCAGAGGCCCGCGGAGACCCCGGTGCCGTAGCCCTGGCCGCCGTTGGTGTAGATCGGGCTGCCGTCGTGCAGGATGCCCATGACGTCGTGCACGTGTTTGTCGGTTATCTGGTTGCCCTCGGCGTAGTCGGTGCCGTGGAAGCAGGTGGTCAGACCCTGCTTGGCCTGGAGCGTGCAGTCTGACTGCCACCCCCAGCCCCAGCCCCAGCCCAGCGAGATACCGGAGTAGGGCGTGTACCCGATGTCGTTGTGGGTGATGGCCAGGTCCCTGGTGTAGCCGGCCCAGACGCCCACGGTGTCGGAGTAGTCCTGCGCGACGAACGAGATGGTGTTGTTCGAGACCGTGTTGCCGCTGGTCATCAGCGCGGCGTCGTTCTGGAAGTAGTCGTCGACGTTGCCGAGGGAAACGCCTCCGCCGGCGGTGTCGGTGATCGTGCTGGCGGTCACCGTCGAGTTCTGGGTGCCGTCCGCCAGATACACCGCGGTGGTCCCGAGATGGTTGAACACGTCGCCGGTGAAGGTGATGCCGGCGCCGCGCGAGACGGTCACGGCCGCCGGGACGATGCTCGGGGTGACGGGCGAGGTGGCGGTGTTCCACAGCACGCCGGCCTGGTTGTCCAGGTACCCGATGGTCGCCGGGTCGTTCCAGGTGGTGCCGGTGAACGTGACGCCCTGGAACGAGATGTCCTTGACCGGCACGACGGGATCCGGAGTGGTGACGAACCCGTCGACCGTGAGGTAGGAGCCGCCGGTCTTGGTGATCCGCACGGTATGCGTGCCCTGGGTCAACCCCTGTACCGAGTAGACCACTTGCTGAGCCAGCCGGGTGCTGCCCGAGGTGTTCTCGGTCCAGCTCCGGCTGGTGTCCTGGGTACCGTCGACGTATGCCGTGAAGCTGCCTTCGTCGTTGTAGGTCTCGCCGAGCACTTCAAGGCCTGTGCCGGTGAAGGTGTAACTGACCGAGTCACCGTTGTGCGACGTCGCGGCGACGTCCTTGTTCAGGTCACCGAAGCTGCGGCTGTCGTAGTCGAGCCAGCTGCTGCCGGAGTAGGTGGCGCCCGAGGCGTCCTGGTTGACCGGGGCGAGGTGATCGGGGGCGCCCTGGAGGGTCAACAGACTCTGCCGTACGGGCAGTTCGACGTCCGCGGTGGCCATGTCCTGCCCGGAGACAGGGATGTAGTAGACGTAGTCGGCGCTCTTGTCGAGGTAGAACTCCCCCGGCTGGTCGAGCAGTTGGTACGCGTTCTGCATGTAGGTGATCGTCGTCATCGCTGGCAGGCCCGATCCGTTGAACGGGAATCCCAGATTGGGCACGTTCGTGTTGTTGGCACTCCAGCAACTGGGCAGCACGTTGATGGCCGAACCACCGGAGGCGGCGGTGATGCTGGAGAGCGGGCAGCTCTCGTGCTTCCACTCGCTCTCGGCCACCACCTGGATCTGGGACTGGTTGGTATAGGTGGCCAGGGAGGCGTCCGTGGAGGAGAACCCCGAGGAGGTCACCGCAAGTCCGGCCGGAGTACCCGAGCTGCGGGCGAGCCGGGCTCGTCGGCCGTCGACGGACAGTTGCTGGCCTCCCGCGGCGGCGTCGGCGGCGGAGACGGGCGCACGCCAGACGTTCAGGGCGGAGTCGAACTTCGTGAACCCGGTGAGTTTGACCGCACCACTGAATGTCGGGGTCTGGCCGGACACCGCCTGCCAGGTCACGTGGTAGCCGTTGCTGCCTGAGTCCGCCGCGCCCAACTGCAGGGCGGAGGACAGCCGGTAGACCCCGCCGTACAGGTTGACGTCGATGTCCGCGCTCATGTTCTTGGCCGCGACCTGGACCGCGGCTTTGCCTCCCGCCAGACTGCACGGGGCCGAGGTGCTGCACGCCGTACCGCTGCCGTTCGGAGAGACGTATACGACGGTGGCGGCGGCAGCCGCCTCCGAGGGGGCGGCTGCCAGTCCCCCGGCCGCCAGTGCGAGAGCCAGCAACGCTCCAAGGCTTCGTCTTTTCACAGTGTGGTCCCTTCGGAGACGACCGGGATTCCAGGCGTCTTCGGGTGAACAGGTCGGATGTGTTCAGGACACTGAGCAGAGGATTGTGCGGAAGCTGCGGCGCAGGTGACAGCGGCAGGCGTGCGAACGCTGGCCGAACTGCCTGTACCACTGGCGCGGTTGTCTGTACGGCACGTGACGACGGACCGGTCCGGGGAACGGTCCGCCACCTGTGCGCCTGCGCCACCCGCCACCCATCGACCGCCCGCGACCGCCAGTTCCCAGGCCGGGTCGCCGAGCCGGTGCGCCTGCTGGACTGGTGTGGGTGTCGCGGTGTGTTTCCGGAGTGTGTCACTCTCTGGCACGCAGCGATGATGGCCCCCGGAGAGTCGAGGCCGTTAGCCCGAGTCCCACTGTGGTTAGCACGGAATCCACCCGACAAGCGGACGCGGTGGGCGGGTGACGACCGACCTCGGCGAGAACCCGTCGCTCGACTCGGCGCCGTCAGGCTGCGACCGAGGAACCACATAAGTCGCTGAGGCGGGCTTCATCGGCGTCCACCACCTCGGATCGCCTCGCTCTCTCCTTCCCGCGGTGTACTAGGGCGCCGTACCGGGGTTCAGCGCCTGCTCGGCCCAGATGGTCTTGCCGGTCGCGGTGTACCGGGTACCCCAACTGCTGGTGAGTTGGGCAACCAGGAGCAGCCGACGACCGCCCTCGTCGAAGATGCGGGCCCGTCGCAGATAGCCACGATTTGTTTCCCGGCAAGCCTTAAGCCACTGGTATTGAGGCTAGGACGGGTTTTGATACCCGGGACGCCATCCGACTGAGAGGCCCCAGTGAATCCCGGCGCTGGCCGTGACCGTGATTTCGACTTGTTGCCTACTGCTGCCCAGACCTATCTCGTTGTAGGTCGTTGAGGGCGTGGCCGTACACGGGATGGTGTAGGTCGCCAATTTTCCGATGACCATGGTTGTTTTCCCGTCGCCGGTGCATTCGGTCGCCACAGCAACAGTCCCGGCCTTGATGGTCTTGATCACGGCCACTTCTTCCGAGCCTGTCTTGTCTGCCAAGCGGATGAGGGCCTTGGTCGAGCCGGAGATGTCGGGGGGAGTCTTCGTCAGGTCAATGGCGGAGGTGGAGTTGGAACGGGGCGAGGGGGTGTTTGAGCTGGTGTCTGATGAGCCCTGACCGTTGTGCGACGTGCAGCCTGCCATGAAGGGCAGGCTCATGGTCAAGGCGATCGTCACCGCCGTGAGGGACTTGTTCAGCTTTCCCATGTGTACCAGCCGACGGTGTAAGGCGTGTAGGAGACGATTGTTGAAACCTTGTAGTGCGAGCAACTGGGGAGCACGTAGTAGCTGGTGCCGATGATGCGTCGTCGCCAAACGCCGTACTTGGCGTTGACTGTCTTGTGCGGTGGAATGGTGGCCGTTACTGAGTTGCCGAGTTCCGCGGTCAGCGATGCTGAGAAGTTGATGCCGTAGGTGGTCTCTTGCTTCGAAACGAGCTCGTTGAGTGTGACCTTCAGTGATCCAGTCAAACTGACCCCGACGGTCCCTGACGCCTTGGCGGTGAAGGTGGTGCTTTCCTTGTTGCTGGTGTTGTTGTAGTTGGACTGGTAGGGGCCGACAGCATGGATGTATCTGCCCTTCTTGGAAGTGGGCTTGTAGACCTTGCTTGAGTCGCAGAGATGAGGGTCGGCCGCGTTGGCGCTCGGAGCGTCCGTAGGATCTGCCGGCTCGGAGGTGACAGCCGCGGGGTCCGTCGGCGCATCGGTCAGGTCCGTCTCCGTGGGATCGACCGGCGGTACCGTCGTCAGGGTGCCGTCGTCGTCATTGCCGTCGAGGGAGAACCATCCTTGCAGGTCGACGATGAGATGGATGGTGCCGGAACTGCCGTTGTAGATGCTCACCGCGCCCTGATCACCGGGCTGGGCAATCACCAGGTCGGAGGTTGACGTACTGGCCTGGAAGGTGTCTACCGACGTGATGGACGGCATCGGCTCCCCGGTTGGCCACACCCGCAGATAGCCGGAGTTCTGCTGGCCGGTCGTCGTCAGATTGAGCACCGCGGCGCCGAAGGACGTCGGGATGCCGTCATTGCCGGCCACCTCGACGCTGATGCTGCCGCCGGCTGGGATCGCCGTGGACGAGCGGGTGTCCAGCAAACGGTCCTGGACAGCGGTGAAGATGCCCGAGCCGTCCGAGGAGGCTTCGGTGAAGTAGCCGTAGACGTCCAGAACGACATCGATGGGCTGCGTGGACGACCCGTTCTTGAGGGTGATCTGGCCGTCGGTTCCCACGGGGATGACCGCGCCCTGCGAGGTGGTGACGCTCTTGTAGTCCATGACCGGCTGCCCGGTCGAGCCGCCGGTGGCGTAGGCGTACAGGCTTCCGTCGTCGCCGGATGCCGGGACGATGAGGTTCGCGTAAACGGACGCTTCGTCGGTGATACCGGCCATGCCGTCGATCTGGACGTTCAGCGTTCCGCCGGGGGCAATTTGTGCTTCCGGAGCTCCCGTTCCGTTGCGGGTGTCGACGAGCCGTGACTGCGTGACCGGAATGTATCCGCCTTGGGGGGTGGTGCCGTCGCCGGACGTGAAGTAGCCGCTGACGTCCACGACCAGGTCAACGGTGCCACTGGAGTTGTAGACATCGATCTTCCCGTCCGCTCCCACCGCGACGATTGCCGCGTTGCTCGTGGTGTCGCCGCTCGAGAAGTTGACCGTGGAACCGGGAGCGGGCTTGGTCGTTCCGTCCGGCCACAGCTCCATGTAGCTGCCTGAGGAAGTGGCGTTCACCGCTTTGACCACCAGCGAAACGGCGGACACTCCGGAAGAAGGCACGCCACCCACACCCGCAACCTGGAAGGAGGTCGTGGAGGCTGCGCCGAGCGACGTGCTGACACCGAGAGACGATCGCGTGTCAACGATCTTGGAAGACGGTGAGACGGGGAAGAAGTCACCACTGGAGGCGGTGGTGGCACCCGCGTGTGCCAGGCTCCCCAAGCCGAGCCATGCGAGTACCGAGAAGAGCACGACGGCGAGCGTCAGACGTCTGTACCGAGTGCGTCTGGCTTCCAACACCTGTGAACCCCCTGTGTATTTACGGACTTCATCCCTGATGGGATCCATGTCCGAGTTCGGAGGAGCGTAAGGATCAACTACTCCAAAGAACAACAATCATCGACTTAAGGGCCCGCAAAGAAGATCGAGAGACATGGGTGCTGACCTGCGTGAATCCCCTGCGCCCTCGCATACCGGGCTTACCCTGAAACTTTCGAGGGGTCTCGGGCACTTTGCGGATGCGTTCACGCGATCAGCGGCTTCGGAGTCAGATGGCAGGCAGCGGGGCCCCGCGCGTTTTGCTGTGGCCGCTAGGGGCTTAACTTGGCGTTTACATTACTTTACTGGTGCAAAGTTTTGTTTGTTCTGGTTTCCGACTAGGCGCTTACACGCTTCCCGCCCGAAGGGCAACATCGCCCATGTGGACAGGACTAACCTTGATCGACCCCGCAGCCACGCCGTGAAAGGCGCCCAACGTGTCTCCCCAGCTTCTGGTGTTCACCCGGACGACCGGCTTTCGGCACGACTCGATCCCCGACGCCGTGAAGGCCGTGCGGGAGTTGGGCGACGACCACGGATTCGGCGTGTTCGCCACCGAGGACCCGACGAACCTTGAGAGCGGCCTCGGACCATATGCGGCCGTGCTCTTCCTCTCCACGAGTGGCAAGGTCCTGACCGATCTCGGCCGAGCCAACCTCAAGGAGTACGTCGAGGGAGGAGGAGGCTTCGTCGGGGTGCACTCCGCGGCCGGCACCGAATACGAGTGGCCGTACTACGGCGACCTGCTCGGTGCCCGATTCGCCGACCATCCGCCGTACCAGCCCGGGCGTCTCCACGTCGAGGACCCTACGCATCCGGCGACGCAACATCTGCCCCGCGTATGGAACTTCACCGACGAGTGGTACAACTTCCGCACCAATCCACGCGGTTCAGTGCACGTGCTTGCGCGGGCGGACGAGGGCTCGTACGAAGGCGGCGGGATGGGAGCCGATCACCCCATGGTGTGGTGCCGGGAGGAGGGCGCGGGGCGGGTCTTCTACACGGCGCTCGGACACGCCGCCGAGGCCTACCAGGACCCGGCCTTTCGAGGCCACCTACTCGGTGGCATCCGATGGGCCTCCCAAGTCGAGGTCTCTCGGGAATTCGGCTGATCATCCCGCCGCCGGCCATCCCGACGAGCAGCGTAAAGGCAGCCTTGGCTCGATGGCCGATGCGCACTTCACCGTCATTCGCATTGGCGAGCCGGTCTCGTCGACCGGGGAGCCGGACAACGGCTCGACCTCGACTGGCTACAGCGGATGCTGGACGGTACCCACGAGCGCGGCATCGCGGCGCTCCACCGACCCTGTGCGCGCTTCGACGCCGAGCACGTCGTCCGGAAGATCGTCGCTCGGTACGCCGACCACCCGGCAGGCATCCGCCTCCTCGAACCCTCCACCGCCCGCGCAACCGCATCTACGCCGCGTTCAAGCCTCAAGAGTCGTCCGCCGGGCCCCAAAGACACAGCCGTTCCCGTACAGCCCGTCCAGATCTCCAGGAATACCGCCAGCGATATTGCCCAACCTGGACCCTCCACCTAGCCTGAGTTTGTGCCGCTAATAAACAAAACCCGATCGCACAACGCCGTGCCGGGCAGCCGCAGCGAGCTCAGTCGACTCCGCATCGCCCTCACCGTCTTCTT
>NZ_JBSFLV010000227.1:0-11383 GCF_053599215.1 Streptomyces sp. NPDC001002
GCCGCGGCACGGCTCAAGACCGCCGCGGCCTCAGACCGACCAGCCCTCGCGCCGACGCAGCCCCGACCACCGCCGCCTCTGACCACCGCCACCTCGGCCAGGGCGACCTCCCGGTCCCCGCGGCCCGCGCGATCCTCGGGGACGACGTCCTCATAGGCCGCTCCACGCACGCGGAGACGGAGGCCGAGGCCGCCGCCGTCCAGGAGGGCGTCGATTACTTCTGCACCGGCCCCTGCTGGCCGACCCCCACCAAGCCCGGCCGGCATGCCCCCGGCCTCGACCTGGTCCGGCACACCGCCGCCCTCGGCACCGACCGCCCCTGGTTCGCCATCGGCGGCATCGACCTCGGCAACCTCGACGAGGTGCTGGAAGCGGGCGCCAGCCGCGTGGTCGTGGTGCGGGCGATCACGGAGGCGGACGACCCCGGGGCAGCGGCGGCGGAGTTCGCGAAGCGGCTGCGCGGAGTGTGACGGGGCGGGTGGACCGCGGGGTGTGACGGCAGGATGGCCCGCGGGCGACAGCGGGACCGCCCGGCGATTCGCCCGTCAGCCGATCCGTTTGCCCATCCGCTTGCCCGTCCAGGCGCCCGCCCGCTTGCCCGTCCAGCCGCCCGCCCGGCTGTCCGTTCGGTTGTCCGATGGGTGGACAACAGGCAGACAATCCGGGCAAATATCCGGCATCCGGTTGGGTGACCGCCGCCCCCTGGTTAACCTGCGGGTATGGCTCTCGGAACCGCATCCACCAGGACGGACCACGCACGCACGGTGCGCGACATCCTGGCGTCCGGCAAGACGACGTACTCGTTCGAGTTCTCGGCGCCGAAGACCCCCAAGGGGGAGCGGAACCTGTGGGGCGCGCTGCGGAGGGTCGAGGCGGTCGCCCCGGACTTCGTCTCCGTGACGTACGGCGCCGGCGGCTCCACCCGCGCGGGCACCGTCAAGGAGACCCAGCAGATCGAGGCCGACACCACCCTCACCCCGGTCGCCCACCTCACCGCGGTCAACCACTCCGTCGCCGAACTGCGCAACATCATCGGCCAGTACGCCGACGCGGGGATCCGCAACATCCTCGCGGTGCGCGGCGATCCGCCCGGCGACCCCATGGCCGACTGGGTGCCGCATCCGCGGGGCCTGACCTACGCGGCCGAACTGGTCCGGCTCATCAAGGAGTCCGGCGACTTCTGCGTAGGCGTCGCCGCCTTCCCGGAGATGCACCCGCGTTCCGAGGACTGGGACAGTGATGTCGAGCACTTCGTCGACAAGTGCCGGGCCGGCGCCGACTACGCCATCACGCAGATGTTCTTCGAACCGGAGTCGTACCTACGCCTGCGCGACAGGGTGGCCGCCGCAGGCTGCGACACCCCCGTCATCCCCGAGGTGATGCCGGTCACCAGCGTGAAGATGCTCGAACGACTTCCGCAGCTCAGCAACGCGGCGATCCCCTCCGTCCTGAAAGAGCGGATCCTCACAGCAAAAGACGATCCGGCCGCTGTACGCTCCATTGGGATCGAATTCGCCACGGAGTTCTGCGCGCGGTTGCTGGACGAAGGCGTGCCAGGACTGCACTTCATCACGCTCAACAACTCCACGGCGTCCCTGGAAATCTACGAGAACCTGGGCCTGCACCACCCCCCGCGGGCCTAGACCGGCCGCACGGACATACGACACACTGCGTAGCGGCCACTGGGAGAGGGGCGTACATGGGCTGGACGGTCCTCTACATCGCGTTCGGCATCGTCGCGCTATGGCTACTGGGCGAGGTGCTGCTGCAGTACAAGGCGCGCTTGCGCTGGCGACTGCTGGCCTTCGTCGGCTTCCTGGGCGTCGTGCTCGGGGTGCTGATCCCCTCGGTGATCGTCATCGGACTGGGTGCTGCCGCGTTCGCGGTCGGGCAGACCTACGTCACGCTGTCGTTCCGCCGCGGCTTCGCCTCCGGCTGGGCGGTCAGCCGGCCGGGCGCCGGCGACGACTCCAAGCGCCGCCGCGGCGGCGAGCCCGACCAGGATCCGAACCTGGAGGTCTCCGACCTGCAGTCGGCGGAGGCCGGTTACGGCGAGGGCGGCTACGGCGACGACCGGGCGGCCTACCGCCAGGACGCCGACGACTTCGACCGCGACGACGTGTTCGCCCCCACCCGCTCCGCGCAGCCCACGGCCGCCGAGTCGACCGCGGTCTACGAGCCGCAGCCGCTCCCGGACGACACCGGTTCGTACGGCGTCTACAGCGACGCCGCGTACGCCGCCGCCAACAACAACGACCAGTCCGGCGCGTACCCCGGCCAGGACCAGTACGCGACGGCCGCCCAGGGCGCCGAGCAGAACTACGCGTACGACTACTCCGGCTACGACCAGCAGCAGTACGGCTACGACACCACGGGCCAGCAGCAGTACGCGGCCTACTCCGACCCGTACATCGGCACCCAGGCCTACGGCGGCGGTTACGACGCCGGCTACGACCAGTACGGCCAGCAGCAGGGCTACAGCCAGGACCAGTACGGCAACACGAGCTACGGCACGGACACCCCGGGCAACGGAGTGTGGGTTCCGCAGCAGCGCACCGACGAGTCCTACGGCGGCGAACTGCCGCCCGAGCAGTCGTACGGCTACCAGGACAACGGCCAGGGCCAGCAGCACGACGGCCAGGGTCAGGGCCAGCAGCAGCACGGGTACGACGAGCAGCAGTACCGTTTCTGACGTCTCAGCAGCGCTGATTTCCGGGGCTCACCTCACTGAGAGCCCCGGAACTCCGGTCCCTCCACGATCAGTCCGGCCACCAGCGCGCCCGACATCCCCGCGTGCGCGAGCCCGCCGCCGGGGTGCGACCAGCCACCGACGGTGAACAGGCCGGGCAGCGGGGTGGTGTTGGCCGGGTGCAGCAGCGCACCGCCGGCCGCGGCCAGTGCGGGCGCAGGTACGGCCCCGTCCGCCACGCCGGTCGCCTCCGCTATGTGCGTGGGGGTGCGGACCTCGTGCCACAGCAGGCGCTCCCGCAGCTCCGGGACGGCCCGCTCGGCGACGTCGATCAGGTGCTGGGCGTGCTGCTCGTAGCTCGCGAACTCCGCCTGGCCCCCGCCGAGTTGGGCCGGCACGACGGCCGTGAGCGTGATGGCCTCGTGCGCGGCGTCCGGGACCAGCCGCGGATCGTCGGGCCGCAGGACGGTGACCGTGGGTCTGGTCGCCGGCCCGGACGACATGCCCGTGCCTGTGCCTGTGCCTGATCCGAAGAGCAGGTCCAACTCCCGCTCGCGCTCCTCCGCGTGGACGACGGTCCGATGCGCCGTCCCCTCAGGTCGCCCGCCCCGCAGCGCCAGCAGGACCGACAGGCGGCTCGGCAGCCCGCGTTGCGGCGGGACCTCGCCGTCGCACCGCACCGCCGTACCCCGCACCCGGTCCAGCGCGTCGGGTGCGACACCGGCGATCACGAAGTCGGCCTCCGCCACCGAGCCGTCCGCGAGTTCGATCCCCGCCGCCCGGCCGTCCTTCTCCAGGATCCCGGTGACCTCGCTGCCGAAGTGGAATTTGACCCTGCGGGCCAGGCACCGCTCGTACACCGCGCGCGCCAACTCCCGCAGCCCACCCCGGACGTACCAGGTGCCGAAGGCATGGTCGAGGTACGGCAGGACGGCCGCGCTCGCCGGAGCGACTCGCGGATCCAGGCCGTACGCGAGTGCGTGGCTCTCCAGCAGGGCGGTCAGCCGGGGGTCGCGCAGCTCCCAGGCGCCGATCTCGGCGAGCGTGGCGGCCCGCCGGGTGCGCAGCAGCCGCTTGTGCGGGACCGACGGGTAGGGCTCGCGCTCGCCCAGCACCGACCAGTCGGACCACAGGGGTTCCTCCAGAAGGGGCCGGCGGGTGCGGTCCCAGCCCTCGCGGGCCCGCACCAGGAAGTCGCCCCAGCGGTCGCCCGCGCCGCCGCCGAGCGCCTCGTCCAGGGCGGTGACCGCTCCCGCGCGCGAGGCGTTCGGCAGCGTGACCTCGGTGCCATCCGCGAAGAGGTGCCGCGCGGACGGATCGACCTGGACCAGCTCGACGCACGCCTCCAGGGGCTCCTTGCCGGTCTTCACGAACAGGTCGCGCCAGACCGCGGGCAACGGCAGCAGACCGGGTCCGGTGTCGAAGGCGAAGCCGTCCCGCTCGACGCGGCCCACGGCTCCGCCGTACGTCTCCGCACGCTCGTACACCGCCACCCGGTGGCCCGCAATGGCCAGCCGGGCGGCGGCCGCCAGCGCGCCCATCCCGGCGCCGATCACCGTGATCCGTCCCATGCCTGCGACTTTATCGACCGCCACTGACAATCCCGGCACGGGCCGTCGGTCGGGCGGCTGGTCAACTGTCAGTCGGGTGGCCGGTCCACCCGTGAGACGAGTCTGCGTTCCTCCCGCCGTTGGGCCCGGCGGCGCAGATAGCGGCGGATCCGGGAGATCAGGAAGATCAGCACCGTCAGTCCGGCCACCAGCAGCACGGCCGCGATGATCGCCGCCGCCTGGGGATGGAACATCGCGAACGTGACGAGCCCGCCGACCCCGAGGTCCTCGGCCAGGCTCACGATCACATTGCTGAACGGCTCCGGCGACGTGTTGATCGCCATCCGCGTCCCGGCCTTGACCGTGTGGCTGGCCAGCGCCGTCGAACCGCCGACCAGGCCCGCCACCACGTCGTTCATCGACCCGCTCTGCCCGGCGAGCAGCGCGCCCACCCAGGCACCGGCGACCGGCCGGATCACGGTGTGCACCGAGTCCCAGGCCGAGTCGAGGTAGGGGATCTTGTCGGCGACGGCCTCGATCAGGAACAGCACGCCGGCGATGACGAGGACCTCGGGGCGCTGCATCGCCTCGGGCACGTCGTCGGTCAGCCCGGTCGCGCCGAACACGCCGAGCAGCAGCACCACCGCGTAGGCGTTGATGCCGCTGGCCCAGCCGCTGGTGAAGACCAGGGGAAGTACGGACACGGGGGCGATCGTAACCAGTCGGCGACCAAGAGTCCTGGGGCTGAGTGCGGATGGCTGAGTACGCGTACCTAGTGGGTGAGTTGAGTACGCGCGCGGATGGGGCCCGACCTGCGTGAACGAGAGAGTGGAGACACGGAAAGGGGATCGGCTCCGGCACCGGCGACACGGGGCGCCGGAACGGAGCCGCCCACGATCCGCTCCTTCCGCCGGCACTGTCGGCGGGAGCGAGGCACGGGGGAACCCGGGGGAATGACCGGAACGGGGTCCCAACAGGGGGAACGGGAAACACGGGGGAGCACGAGAAGGCGCCGGTTCGAGGTGGCCCGCGGGGGACGCGGCCACAGCGGACCGGCGCTTTCGTGTGCCGGTCGGCGATCAGCCCCGGTGACCGCTGACGCGTCCCTGGAGCAGTCGGGACATCGCCGCGTGGACGTCGTCCAGGGAGCGCTCCGGCTGGAAGGACTGCCAGTCGAGGGCGACGACCAGGACCATGCCGACCAGTGCGGCCGCGGTCAGCCTGATGTCGATCTCGTCGCTGAACTCGCCGCCCGCCACACCGTCGCTCAACACGTCCTCGACGACGGTGTTGACCTGCTGCCGCACCACCATGAGCGTGGACTGCCAGGTCCGGTTGGTGCGCCACAGCTCCGCCACGTACAGCTGGGTGAAGGCCGGGTAGCGGGCGATGAAGCCGAGTCCCGCGCGGATCATCGCGTCCAGGGCGTCCACCTTGCTGCCGCCGTCCCGGGCCGTCTGCTCGGCGGCCTCCCGGAGGGACGCGGTGAGGAGGCCGACGCCGTGCCGCAGCAGCTCCTCGAAGAGGACCGACTTGCTGGCGAAGTTGTAGTAGACCGTGCCCTTGGCGACCCCGGCACGCTCGGCGATCTCGTCCACCGTGGTGGCGGAGAAGCCCTGCTCGGCGATGAGCGTGACGGCCGCCTCGTAGAGCTTCTGTCGGGTGGCCTCGCGGCGGGTGCTGCCGCCCGACGGGATGCTGCTGCTTTCCATGGTCCCGATTCTCACAGGCTCAGCTCCGGGTGCAGACGGTCGAGGGTCCACACCTGACGGCGGCGGGCGGACACCGCGGTCAGCGCGAGGGCGCCCGCGGTGAACGCGACGAGCACCACGCACGCGTGCCACACCGGTCCCAGGCCCCCGCCCGTGATCAGCCTCCTGAGGGCCTCGACGATGTAGCTCATCGGTAGGAAGGGGTGGAGTGCGTTGAAGAAGTCCGGACTGGTCTGCACCGGGTAGGTGCCGCCCGCGGACGTCAACTGCAGCATCAGGAGGGCGAGTACGAGGATCCGGCCCGCCGCCCCGAAGCGCGCGTTCAGCCACTGCACGAGCGCCGCGAAGCACGCCGTGACCAGGAACAGGAAGCCCACCGTTCCGGCCGCGCGGACCATCTCCAGGCCGATCGCCCAGTGGAGCACGGACATCAGGGCCACCGTCTGGAGCACCCCGATCGCCACCACCGGCAGCCAGCCCGCCAGCGCGATCCGCCACGCCGAGGCACCCGCGGCGAGCGCGCGCCGGTTCATCGGCGCGATCAGCATGTAGGCCACCATCGCGCCCACCCACAGGGACAGCGGGATGAAGTACGGGGCGAAACCGGTGCCGTAGTTGGGCGCCTTGTGCATGTCCTTGGAGACCAGCTGGACCGGGTCGGCCATGACGTCGGTGCGCGCGTCGCGGTCCTGCTCGTCGTAGTCGGGGATCTGCCCGGCGCCGTCATGCAGCCCGCCCGCGAGCTTCCCGGAGCCGTCGACGAGCTTGTACATCCCGCCGCTCAGATCCTCGGCGCCCGTGCTGAGCTTGCCGACGCCCGCGTCCAGGTCCGTCGCACCCGAACTGGCCGTGCCGAGCCCCTTGTTGAGCTTCTTCGCGCCCGCGGCGACCTTCGCCGCCCCGTCGTTGAGCTTGTTGATCTTGGCGACGGCACCGGCCAGATCCTCGGAGAGGTGCGGCGCGCGGTCGGCGAGCGCCTGGGCCTGCTTCTGAAGGGTGGCCAGGTTCTTGTCGAGCTTCTTCAGGTCGCCGTCCTGGTCGCCGATCAGCGTGTTCAGGTCGTCGGCGACCGTGGCCACCTGGGCGGCGGCGTCCTTGGCCTTCTTCAGGTCGGAACAGGCCGCGTCCGGCAGTACGGGGTGCACGCAGCGCGCCTGGTAGACGTCGTCCAGGGTGTCGGCCGCCGTGTGGGCGCCCTTGGCGGCGATCGGGGCCGCCTTCACCAGGGTGCCGAGGTTCGCGCGGACGGCCTTCGAGGAGTCGGCGACCAACTGAGCCGTGTCGCCGATGGTCTTCTCGTTGTCCTTGAGGAAGGGCGCCACCTTCGCGTCGACCCCGTTGACCTTGTCGGCGAGCGTCCGCGTGCCGGCCGCCACGCGCGCGGAGCCGTCCGCCAGGTCACCGGCGCCCTGGTCGAGCTTCTTCAGCCCCTTGGAGAGCCTGCCGCTGCCGTCCTTGGCGTCCTTCAGCCCGTCGGCGAGGTCCTGCGAACCCTTCTCCGCCTTCCCGATGCCACCCTTGAGCTGGTCGGCTCCATCCGCGGCCTTCACGGTCTGGCCGTGGATGTCGGAGAACGAGATGAAGATCTTGTCCAGGAAGGACCGTGACGCCTTGGTGGACGCGGCCTCGCGCACCTCCCCGAAGACCGTGCGCGAGATCTGCCCGACGATGTAGTTGTTCGCGTCGTTCGTACGCACCTGGAGCGCGCCCGTCTCGGGGGAGTCGCCCGCGCTGGAGGCGATCCGCCGGCTGAGGTCGGCCGGCATGGTCAGCGACAGGTAGTACGTCCCGTCCTCCACGCCCGCGCGTGCCTCGTCGGCGCTCACCTCGTGCCAGTCGAAGACGTCGCTCTCGCGCAGCCCCTCGGTGATGTCGGCGCCCGCCGAGACCTTCTTCCCGTCGGCGCTCGCCCCCTTGTCGTCGTTGACGAGGGCCACGGGGATGCGGTCGAGCCGCCCGTACGGATCCCAGAACGACCACAGGTACAGGGCGCCGTACAGCAACGGCAGCACCAGGAGCGCGACCAGGGCGGCGCGGGGCAGCTTGCCCCGGCCGAAGCGGCGCAGCTCAAGGGCGGCGAGTCTCGGCGAGCGCATCGGCCGGCTCCTCCTTCGTGGATGCCTTCGGGGACGTCTTGGGCGATGCCTCGGTGGACGTCTTGGGTGACGGCTCGGGTGATGTCTTCAGGGACGCGCGCGTGGACACCGCGACGGTGCCCTCGGGAGCCTCGCCGCACACGGCGAGGACGGTGGTGCCGGACGCGGTGAGCGACCTCAACAGCGCCCAGACCTCGGCCCGTTCGGCGTCCGCGAGCTTGAGGTCGGTGTCGTCGATGCCGAGCAGCCGCGGCCGGCCGACCAGCGCGAGGGCCACGGACAGCCGCAGCGCCTCCAGCCGCTCCAGATCCCGTACGGCCGTCCGGGCGCCCTTGGGTAGCGCCTCCAGGTCCAGCCCGGCGGCGGCCAGGGCGGAGTCGATGCGCAGCCGTGTCTCCGTCGCCCGCTCGGCCCGGGGTCGCAGCAGCCCGCGCAGGGAGTCGCCGAACCGCCGTTGCAGCAGCGCCCGTTCACGCAGGTGCTCGCCGACGGTCAGGGCCGGGTCGAGGTCGGTGACACCGGGGACATGGGCGAGCCCGCTGACGTGTCGAACAGCCGCCAACTGCTTCGGCAGCCGCCACTCGCCCACGGTCGCCGAACCCTCCGTGGACCTCATCCGCCCGGTGAGCGCGAGCAGCAGACACGTACGGCCGGAGCCGGACGGTCCCTCGATCGCGATCAGCGAGCCGGGCTCCGCGTCGAGCGAGATGCCGCGGAAGGCCCAGCCGCGCGGGCCTTTCAACCCGAGATCCCGAGCCGTGACGCCGACACCGGTCACGGTTCCCCCTCTTCGTTTTTGAACTGACTGGTCAGTGCAAAAACTATCCCGAACCTTAGATCGAAGCAAAAGCGCAGGTCAGATCGGATTGTCAGTGGCATACCGCACGATGGACACATACGGCCACACAGCCGTCACGCAGACGACAGGAGGTTCGTCATGGCCAGCTACCACGCAGCCGCCGCCCGTCGGCGCCGCGCCACCGGCCCTGCCCCCTCACTGACCGGACCGGCGAGCGATGTGCACCCCGTACTGCGCCGGACCACGGCCCCACCCGCCGCCCTCGACCTGCTGGCCCAGGCCCGCGCCGGACTCGACGAGGCCGCCGTCCTGGAAACGTCCAACGAGCGTTACGCCACGGCCCATCTCGCCGCCCTGCGCACTGCCGCCGCGGTGCTCGCCGCCCGGGGACGCCCCGAGCCGAACGCCCGACGGCGGGCCCGCATACGGAGCGCCTGGGAAGTGCTCCCCGAGATCGTGCCCGAACTCTCCGAGTGGAGCGCCCTGTTCGCCTCCGGCGCCACCCGCCGCGCCCGCGCCGAGGCCGGCATCCAGGGAGCGGCCAGCCGCCGCGACGCCGACGACCTGATACGCGACGTGGCGATGTTCCTCCGCCTCGTCGAGCGCATGCTCGTTCTCCAGCCTGTCCTCCCACAACCACGCCAGGACACCCACCACCAGGAGGCGGCCCCGGACAGCGACCGCGAGCGCGACTACCCGGACGCGGGATGAGGGGGCGTGCCAGGAGGTCCGGGTGTCGCGGGGACCCGCGGGGCGGCGGGCGCCGGAGGGCGGGTAGGTGACCCGATCGCCGGGGTCCGGGCGCCGAGTCCGGGCGCCCCTGGTCCGGCTCGTGAGACGGGTCGGCGGGGGACGCCGTCGCGTGACCGGGTCCGGTATCGGAGGCAATAGGGTGGAGGGCGCCTGAAGCCTCCCGCATGCCCCGGCAGGGGAGGCGTTCCGTTCGCTCCGCCGCGCAAGAGGCGGTGCCGCGCCGAGGAGTCAACTGCCGTGTCGGACCCGATGCGCCCGCCCGTCTCCCACGACCGCCCGCAAACGACGCCGCTGCGCTCCGACCCCTCCCGGCCCCGCGCCTCCCTCCGTACCGCCGTGGTCTGGGAGGTCCTCCGGGACGCCCTCGACCGACAGGTCAAGGCCACCGGCCGGGAGGCGCTGGACGTCCTCGACACCGGCGGCGGCAGCGGCAACTTCGCGGTGCCCGTCGCCCGCCTCGGCCACCGCGTCACCGTCGTCGACCCCAGCCCCAACGCCCTGTTCGCGCTGGAGCGCCGCGCCGCCGAGGCCGGGGTCGCCGACCGTGTCCAGGGCGTCCAGGGCGACGCCCACGGGCTCTTCGACGTGGTCGAGCGCGGCGGCTACGACGCGGTGATCTGTCACGGCGTCCTGGAGTACGTGGACGACCCGGCCGAGGGCGTCCGCAACGTGGTGGCCGCCCTACGCTCCGAGGGCGTCCTCAGCCTGCTCGCCGCAGGCCTCGGTGGAGCCGTGCTCGCGCGCGCTCTCGCCGGCCACTTCAACGAGGCCCGCCAGGCCCTCACCGACCCGAACGGCCGCTGGGGCACGGGTGACCCCGTCCCGCACCGCTTCACCGCCGAACAGCTCACCGCTCTGGTCGAGGGCGCGGGCCTCACGGTCGGTGCCGTGCACGGCGTACGGGTCTTCGCCGATCTGGTCCCCGGCGTGCTCGTGGACACCGAGCCCGGCGCGCTGGAGGCGCTGCTCAAGCTGGAGGAGGCGGCGGCCGCGCTGCCCGCCTTCCACTCGGTCGCCACCCAGCTTCACGTGCTCGGTGAGACGCGAGGGGCCTCCGAGGCCTGAGCGGCCTCCTGTGCCGCGCCGCTGATCAGGGACTTGGCTGCACATGGAGTACGCCACAGGCCCCCCGATCGGGCGCTCGTCGCCGTATGATCGAGGGAGACCACCCGGCATGACGGGTCGGCTGCTGGGGAATGGAAGATTCAGCGGGCCGGGACGTTCATGGCGGATTCCGGTTGGCCAATTGGCGCAGAGGGGCGGGTTTCACGGGGGCGATTCCCTGCCTATCCTGAAGGGACCCCCCGAGTCGCCCCGGCGACTGCACGATGAGGAGGACTCCGTGCCGCTCTCGGAGCACGAGCAGCGAATGCTCGAGCAGATGGAGCGAGCGCTGTACGCCGAAGATCCCAAGTTCGCGACAGCGCTTGAGGGAAGCGGGCTGCGCACGTACACCCGGCGACGGGTCTACCAGGCGGTCGCGGGCTTCCTCGTGGGTATCGCGCTCCTCATGGCTGGAATGGTCGCCAAGCAGGTCTGGCTCAGCGTGGTGGGATTCCTCGTCATGCTGGGCTGTGCGGTACTCGCCGTGACCGGCTGGCGCAAGGCCCCCAAGCCAGGTGAGCAGCCCGCCGGTGCCCCGCAGGCGCGCCGTCAGGGACGGCAGAAGCGCTCCATGATGGACAGGATTCGGCCAACTCCCGGTCCAGGGTGACCGACCAGAGCAGCCGGTCCGCGCCGGCGTCGTACACCTGCGCGCCCTGCCCGCACACCGCGAGCCCCCT
>NZ_JBSFLV010000228.1:0-11212 GCF_053599215.1 Streptomyces sp. NPDC001002
GGCCGGGCGCCGGAGTGGTCGCCGTTGCCGGTGCAGTACGCGGACTACGCGCTGTGGCAGCGCGAACTGCTCGGTGACGAGGACGACCCGGACAGCGTCCTTGCACAGCAAGTGGCGTACTGGCAGGGCGCGTTGGCCGGTGCTCCGGAGGAGCTCGTGCTGCCGGTCGACCGGGCCCGCCCGGCGACCCCCACCTACCAGGCGCACTCCGCTGAGCTACGGGTGTCGGCCGAGGCCCATCGACGGCTGCTCGCCTCCGCCCATGAGCATGGCGCCACCCTGTTCATGGTGGTGCAGGCGGGGTTGGCGATGCTGCTGTCCCGGATGGGGGCGGGCGAGGACATCCCGATCGGGTCGCTGACCGCGGGTCGGACCGACGAAGGGCTCAATGACCTGGTCGGCTGCTTCGTCAACAACCTGGTGATCCGCGCCGACCTGTCCGGCGACCCGACGTTCACCGACATCCTGACCCGCGTGCGTGAGGCGGCGTTGGACGCGTTCGAGCATCAGGACGTGCCGTTCGAGAAGCTGGTGGAGGAGCTGGCGCCGTCGCGTTCGCTGGCCCGGCATCCGCTGTTCCAGGTGATGGCGGCCGTGCAGAACGCCGACCTGGTCTCCGCACGCGGTGCCGAGTCGGCGCTCAGGCTGCCGGGTCTGCGGGTCGGCTCGCTGCCCGGTGAGCACGCGATGCGGGAACTCGACCTGGACCTCGTGGTCGGGGAGGATTTCGACGGCGACGGTCGTCCCGCGGGGCTGCACGGCTCCCTCATCGGGTCGGCGGACCTGTTCGACGCCGCGTCGGTGGAGCGGATCGCGGGACTGGTGGCCCAGGTCCTGGAAGAGGTCGCCGCCCGCCCGGACGTACGGCTGACGGCGCTGCGGGTGCTCGGGACCGACGCGCGACGGCGGATGCTGGAGGAGTGGAACGACACCGCCGCCACGGCCCCCGACGGCCTGGTGCCGGACCTGTTCACCGCGCAGGCGGGCCGCACGCCCGCGGCGACCGCTCTGGTCTCGGGCGAAGTCGAGCTGACATACCGGGAGTTGGACGAGCGCTCCAACCGGCTGGCGCGTCGACTGGTGGCCGCCGGGGTCGGGCCCGAGTCGGTCGTCGCTCTGGTCCTTGAACGCTCGGCCGACGTGCTGGTGTCGATCCTGGCCGTCCTCAAGGCCGGTGGCGCCTATCTGCCGATCGACCCCGAACACCCGGCCGAGCGCATCGAGTTCATGCTCGCCGACGCCGCCCCGACCCTGGTGCTGACCCGGACGGAGAGCGTCTCCGCGCTGCCCGACACGATCACGGTGCCGGTGCTCGTCCTGGACACCCCGGAAACCCGCGAGGAGTTGGCAGGGCTCGACCCGGCGGCACTGACCGACGCCGACCGTACGGCACCGCTGCGACCGGCCCATCCCGCGTACGTGATCTACACCTCGGGATCGACCGGGCGGCCGAAGGGCGTGGTCGTCACCCAGGAGGGCTTCGCCAATCTGTCCGGCAGCCACGGACGGTTCGGGGCCGGACCGGGCAGCCGGGTCGCGCAGTTCGCGTCGATGGGCTTCGACATGTTCTGCGAGGAGTGGCTGCTCGCCCTGCTCACGGGAGCCGCCCTGGTGATCGTGCCCCAGGACCGGCGCCTGGGCCCGGAGTTCGCCCGGTTCCTGACCGAGGAGCGGGTGACGCACGCGACACTGCCGCCCGCCGTGGTGGCCACGCTCCCCGAGGACGCGCTCGACCCGTCCTTCGTCCTCGATGTCGGCGGCGAGGCCTGCCCGCCCGAGCTGGTCGCGCGCTGGTCGGACGGCCGCGTGATGTTCAACAGCTACGGCCCGACCGAGACCAGCGTGAACACCGCCGTGTGGGAGTGCCGCCCCGATCTCGACGCGGGCGCCGGCGTCCCGGTCGGCCGGCCCATCGTCAACACCCGTGTGTACGTGCTCGACGACGCGCTCAACCCGGTCCCCGTCGGCGTGGTGGGCGAGCTGTACGTCACCGGCACCGGGCTGGCCCGGGGCTACCTCGGGCGGCCCGCGCTGACCGGGGAACGGTTCGTCGCCTGCCCCTTCGAACCGGGGGAGCGGATGTACCGCACCGGTGACCGGGTGCGGTGGACGGCGGCCGGGGAGCTGGTGTTCGCGGGGCGTGCCGACGACCAGATCAAGATCCGCGGCTTCCGCGTGGAACCCGGCGAGATCGAGACGGTGGTCACCGCCCATCCGGCCGTCGGACAGGCCGTAGTGGTCGCCCGCCAGGACATCCCCGGCGACACCCGGCTGGTCTGCTACGTCGTGCCCGCCGTCGACGCGGACAATGGCGAACTGGCCACCGCTGTGCGGGAGTTCGCGGCCGGGCAACTGCCCGGGTACATGGTGCCCTCGGCGGTCGTCGTCCTGGCGGAGCTGCCGCTGACGGTGAACGCCAAGTTGGACCGCAAGGCCCTGCCCGCCCCCGACTACGCGGCCGACGGCGGAAGGGGCCGGGCTCCGGCCACCGTGCGGGAAGAGCTCCTGTGCCAGGCGTTCGCCGAGGTGCTCGGCGTGTCCGCCGTCGGGGTGGACGACGACTTCTTCGCGCTCGGCGGGCACTCCCTGCTCGTCGTGTCTCTGGTGGAGTGGCTGCGCGTACGGGGAGTGTCCGTGTCCGTGCGCGCCCTGTTCGCGACACCCACCCCGGCCGGTCTCGCGGCGGTCGCCGGTCCCGAGCAGGTGGTGGTCCCGGAGAACCGCATCCCGGAGGGTGCGCAGCACCTCACGCCCGACATGCTGCCGTTGGTCGATCTGGACGAGGCGGAGGTCGCACGGATCGTCGAGGCGGTGTCGGGCGGCGCGGCCAACGTGGCGGACGTCTATCCGCTGGCCCCGCTCCAAGAGGGCCTGTTCTTCCACCACTTGATGGCCGACCGTGACGGCACCGACGTATACGTGACGCCGACCGTCCTGCGCTTCGACACCCGGGAACTGCTGGACACGTTTGTCGACGCCCTGCGCTGGGTCGTCGACCGCAACGACATCTACCGCACCGCCGTCCTGTGGGAAGGCCTGCGCGAGCCTGTGCAGGTCGTACTGCGACGGGCTCAACTGCCTGTCACCCAGATCACGTTGGACGAAGGGCCGGACCCGGTCGAGCGGCTGCGCGCCACGGTCGGCGGACACATGGACCTCGGCCGCGCCCCGCTGCTCGACGTGCACGTGACGGCGGAACCGGGTGGTGACGGACGGTGGTTGGCGTTGCTGCGGATCCACCACCTCGTCCAGGACCACACCACCCTGGAGGTGCTCCTCGACGAACTGCGGGCCTATCTGTCCGGGCGGGCCGACGAGTTGCCCGAGCCGCTGCCGTTCCGCGAGTTCGTGGCGCAGGCCCGCCTCGGCGTCTCCCGCGAGGAGCACGAACGCCACTTCGCCGAGCTGCTCGGCGATGTCACCGAGACCACCGCGCCGTACGGACTCACCGACGTGCACGGCGACGGAGCGACCGCCGCCCAGGCGCATCTGCCCGTGGACGCCGAACTCGCCCACCGCATAAGGGAGTCGGCGCGCACACTCGGAGCCAGCCCGGCGACGGTCTTCCACCTCGCGTGGGCGCGCGTCCTCGCCGCGATCTCGGGCCGCGACGACGTCGTCTTCGGCACCGTCCTCTTCGGGCGGATGAACGGCGGAGCCGGCGCCGACCGGGTGCCCGGCCTGTTCATCAACACCCTGCCCGTACGCGTACGGGTCGGCGGGCAACGCGTGGCGGAGGGACTCAGCGGTCTGCGCCGCCAGTTGGCCGACCTGCTGGTGCACGAGCACGCCCCGCTGTCGCTGGCCCAGCAGGCCGCCGCCCTCCCCGGCGGCACCCCCCTGTTCACCTCGATCCTCAACTACCGCCACAACCAGGCCGCCCGCCGTGACCCCGCCTCCGCGCTGCGCGGCATCACCATGCTGTCCGCCCGTGACCTCACCAACTACCCCCTCGCGGTGGCCGTCGACGCCGACGACACCGGCTTCTCCCTCACCGTGGACGCGGTCGCCCCCGCCGACCCCACCCGCGTGGGCACCCTGCTCCTCGCCTGCCTGGACCGCCTCACCACCGCACTCGGCCACGCCCCCGACACCCGCCTCGACACCCTGGAGCTGCTCGACGCCGACGAACGGCACCGGCTCCTGCACACCTGGAACGACACGGCGACACCGCTCCCGGACCTGACCGTCCCCGCGGCGTTCGCCGCCCGCGCCGCCGACACCCCCGACGCCACGGCCCTCGTCCACGACGGCACCACCCTGACCTACGGCGAACTCGACCGCAGCGCAGACCGGTTGGCCGCCCGACTCGTCGCCGCCGGAGTGACACCGGAGTCCACGGTGGCGGTCCTCATGGAACGTTCCACCGACCTCGTCGTCACCCTGCTCGCGGTCCTCAAAGCCGGCGGCTCCTACCTGCCCCTCGACACGGCCTGGCCACCCGCCCGCATCCGGACCGTGCTGCGCGACGCCGGGGCACGGGTCGCGGTGGTGCACGCCGCCACCGCCGGACACGAGTCCCTCTCGGCCGACACCGACGGCATCCGCCTCATCGCGGCCGACACCGAGCCGGTACCGAGAGACGGCCGGCCTGTCTCCGCCGACATCACCCCGCCGCCCCCGGCCCCCGCCCCCGACCAGGCCGCCTACGTCATGTACACCTCCGGCTCCACCGGTGTGCCCAAGGGCGTGGTGACCACCCACCGTGACCTGATGACCCTGGCCCAGGACCGCTGCTGGGAAGCGTCCCGCACGATGCGCGTGCTGTTCCACGCCCCGCACGCCTTCGACGCCTCGTCCTACGAACTGTGGGTACCCCTGCTCAGCGGCGGCACCGTCGTGATCGCGCCGACGGCACCCTTCGGCGCCGCCGGACTCCGCGACCTGATCGCCGAGCACGAGCTGTCGCACGTCCACGTCACGGCGGGCCTGCTGCGCGTCCTCGCCGAACAGGACCCCGCCTGCTTCAAGGGCGTACGGGAAGTGCTGACCGGCGGGGACGTGGTGCCCCCGGCCGCGGTGCGCCGCGTACTGGAGGAGAACCCCGGTGTCGTGGTGCGGCACCTGTACGGGCCGACCGAGGTGACCCTCTGCGCGACCCAGCACCCCACCGACGACACGCACCGCATCGACGACGTGCTGCCGATCGGACGGCCGCTGGACAACACCCGGGCGTACGTCCTCGACGACACCCTCGCCCCGGTACCGGTGGGCGTCCCCGGCGAGCTGTACGTCGCAGGCACGGGACTGGCCCGTGGATACCTCGGACGCGCGGCGCTGACCGCCGAGCGCTTCGTCGCCTGCCCCTTCGGCGGTGCCGGTGAACGGATGTACCGCACAGGGGACCTGGCGCGCTGGGACACCGACGGGCACCTCGTGTTCGCGGGCCGCGCGGACGACCAGGTCAAGATCCGCGGCTTCCGGGTGGAGCCCGGCGAACTCGAGACCGTGCTCTCCACGCACCCGGGCGTGGCACAGGCCGCCGTCCTCGTCCGCGCCGACGCCGACGGCGAGAAGCAGCTCGTCGCCTACCTGGTCCCCACCGAGGACACCGCCGACCTCTCCGACGTGATCGACGGCCACGCCGCCCGGCGCCTGCCCGCCTACCTGCTGCCCGCGGCCGTCGTCGTCCTCGACGCGCTGCCGCTGACGGTCAACGGCAAGGTGGACCGGGCCGCGCTGCCCGCCCCCGTATGGACCACCGGTGCGGGCCGCGTCCCCGCCACCGTCCAGGAAGAGCTGCTGTGCGGCGTCTTCGCCGACGTCCTCGGCCTGCCCTCCGTCGGTGTGGACGACGACTTCTTCGCGCTCGGCGGACACTCCCTGCTGGCCACCCGCCTCGCCAGCCGGCTGCGGACCGTGCTCGGCAGGGAAGTGCCCCTCCGCGCCCTGTTCGACGCCCCCACCCCGGCGGCGCTCGCCGCCCGACTCGCTCACACCGAGCAGGGCCGCGAACCGCTCGGCCCCCAGGAACGGCCCGAGCGGATCCCGCTGTCGTTCGCGCAGCGCCGCCTCTGGTTCCTCCAGCGACTGGAAGGACCGAGCACCACCTACACCGTCCCGGTGGCTCTACGGCTGTCCGGCACCCTCGACCGCACGGCCCTGGACGCGGCCCTGCGCGACGTACTGGACCGGCACGAGGTGCTGCGCACGGTCTACCCGGCCACCGACGGCACCCCGTGGCAGCGGATCCTGCCGGTACCGGAGACCGGCTTCACGCTGGACGTCGTCGACGTCGCCCCCGACGACCTCACCGCCGAAGTGACCCGCGCGGGGCGGCACACCTTCGCACTCGATCAGGAAATCCCGTTGTGGGCACGGCTGTTCGCGACAGCGGCCGACGAACACGTCCTGGTCCTGGTGGTGCACCACATCGCCACCGACGGCTGGTCGACCGGCCCCCTGACCCGCGACCTCGCCACGGCCTACGCGGCGCGGTGCGCCCAACGGGCCCCGGAGTGGACACCGCTGCCGGTGCAGTACGCCGACCACGCCCTCTGGCAGCAGGAGGTGCTCGGAGACGAGAACGACCCCGACAGCCTCCTCGCCCGCCAAGTCGCCCACTGGCGACGGACCTTGGCCGGGGCCCCGGAGGAACTCGCCCTGCCCGTCGACCGGCCGCGCCCGTCGGCCGCCGGCCACCGCGGACACCTGGCCGACGCCGTCGTCCCCGCCGACGTCCACGCCCGCCTTGCCGACCTTGCCCGTGCCGAGGGCGTCACCCTCTTCATGATCGTCCAGACGGCACTGGCCGTACTGCTGTCGAAGCTCGGCGCCGGCACCGACATCCCCATCGGGACCACCGTCGCCGGCCGCACCGACGAAGCCCTCGACGACCTGGTCGGCTTCTTCGTCAACACCCTTGTCCTGCGCACGGATCTGTCCGGCGACCCCACCCTCGGCGAGGCGCTCGCCCGCGCCCGCGAGACCAGCCTCGACGCCTTCACCCACCAGGACGTCCCCTTCGAACGGCTCGTCGAGGCGCTCGCCCCGGCCCGCTCCACGGCCCGGCACCCGCTGTTCCAGGTCATGCTCACCCTCCAGAACACCGGGCAGACCCCCGCCCTCGACCTGCCCGGCATCCGCGTCGGAGGAGTCACCGGCCAGGGCACCCCCGCCAAGTTCGACCTCGACGTCGACGTACGAGAGACCCACGACGACGCCGGACACCCCACCGGACTGCGCGCCGCCGTCATCGCCTCGGCGGACCTCTTCGACCCGGACACCGCCGAGCGCATCGCACACGCCCTGGAACGCGTGCTGGACACCCTCGCCCGAGGAGCCGACCAACGCCTCAGCGCCATCGACATCCTCGACGAGGACGAGCGCCACCGCGTCCTGACGCACTGGAACCGGCCCGAGATCCAGGTCCCCGCCGTCACCCTGCCCGAACTCTTCGACACCCAGGCGGCCCGCACCCCCGAGGCCGTCGCCCTCGTCGACGACGGCCGCCACCTCACCTACGCTCAACTCGACGCCCGGGCCAACCAGTTCGCCCGGCATCTCATCCACCGCGGAGTGGGTCCAGAGACCCTGGTCGGCGTGGTGATGCGACGCTCCAGCGACCTGGTCGTCGCCCTGCTCGCGGTCCTCAAGTCCGGCGCCGCCTACCTCCCCGTCGACCCGGACTACCCCCAGGACCGCATCGCCTTCGTCCTCGCCGACGCGGGCGCCCACACCGTCCTCACCACAGCCGACTGCGCCGCCGTCCTGCCGCCGGACACACCGTCGCTGATCCTCGACGATCCCGAACTCCTCGCCGAGACCAGCAGGTTGGACGACACACCCCCGACCGACACCGACCGCACGACCCCGCTCCGCCCCGACCACCCGGCCTACGTCATCTACACCTCGGGCTCCACGGGAACCCCCAAGGGCGTCGTCGTGCCCCACCGCAACGTCGTCTCCCTGTTCACCGCCGGCCAGGAACTCTTCCGGTACGGCGCGGACGACGTCTGGAGCTGGTTCCACTCCTACGCCTTCGACTTCTCGGTGTGGGAACTGTGGGGCGCCCTGCTGCACGGCGGGCGCGTCGTCGTCGTGCCCTTCGAGGTGTCACGCTCACCCGAGGAATTCCTGCGGCTGCTGGAACGCGAGCGCGTCACCGTCCTGAGCCAGACCCCCTCCGCCTTCTACCAGTTGATGGCCGCGGAGGCCCGCACCGGCTCCGGCCCCGGCACCGCTCTGCGGACCGTGGTCTTCGGCGGCGAGGCCCTCGATCCCGAGCGCCTCACCGACTGGTGGCTACGACACCCCGACGACAGCCCTCGGCTGATCAACATGTACGGCATCACCGAGACCACCGTGCATGTCACCCACCATCGGCTCGACCCGCACACCGACCTCACCGGCAGCGTGATCGGACAGGCGCTGCCCGGACTCGCCGTCCACGTCCTCGACGAGTGGCTGCACCCCGTACCGGTCGGCGTGACCGGCGAGATGTACGTCACCGGCGCCCAGTTGGCCCGCGGCTACGCCGGCCGACCCGGCCTGACCGCCGAACGCTTCGTCGCCGATCCCTACGCTCCCGCCGGCCGCCGCATGTACCGCACCGGCGACCGCGCCCGCTGGACACCCGACGGCCGACTGGTCTTCGCCGGACGCTCGGACGACCAGATCAAGATCCGCGGCTTCCGTATCGAGCCCGGCGAGGTGCGCGCCGTACTGGGCACCCATCCCGCCGTGGCCGAAGCCGCGGTGATCGCCCGCGAGGACACCCCCGGCGACACCCGCCTGGTCGGCTACGTCGTGCCGCTGGACGACGCCGAAGAGGGACTGGCGGGGTCGGTGCGCGCCTACGCGGCCGAGCGCCTGCCCGCGTACATGGTGCCGTCGGCGATCGTGGAACTCTCCGCGCTGCCGCTGACGGTGAACGGCAAGGTGGACCAAGCAGCCCTTCCCGCACCGGAGTTCGGGACCGGTGGCGGTCGGGCACCGGTGACGGTGCAGGAGGAGTTGCTGTGCCAGGCGTTCGCCGAGGTGCTGGGACTGCCGTCGGTGAGTGTTGACGACGACTTCTTTTCCCTGGGTGGGCATTCGCTGTTGGCGATCTCGTTGGTGGAGCGTCTTCGTGCGCGGGGTGTTGCGGTGTCGGTGCGGGCGTTGTTCGATACGCCGACGCCGGCGGGGCTTTCTGTGGCGGCGGGGCCGGAGCGGGTGGAGGTGCCGCCGGTTCTGATTCCGGAGGGTGCGGAGTCGATCTCGCCGGAGATGTTGCCGCTGGTTGATCTGGACGAGGCTGAGATCGCGCGGATCGTGGAGGCGGTCCCGGGTGGTGCGGCGAACGTGGCGGACGTGTATCCGCTGGCCCCGCTCCAGGAGGGCCTGTTCTTCCACCACTTGATGGCCGATCGCGACGGCACCGACGTCTACGTGACCCCCACAGTGCTCGAATTCGACGCGCGGGAGCGGCTGGACGATTTCCTACGGGCGTTGCAGTGGGTCGTGGACCGGCACGACGTCTACCGGACCGCGATCGTCTGGGACGGTCTGCGCGAACCCGTACAGGTCGTCGCCCGACGCGCTGAACTCACCGTCACAGAACTCACGTTGAACGACGACACGGACGCGGTGGAACAGCTGCGTGCCGCCGCCGGCACGTGGATGGATTTGGACCGTGCGCCGTTGCTGGACGTCCATGCCGCGGCGGATCCGGGTCACGGGGATCGGTGGTTTGCACTGCTCCGGATCCACCACCTCGTCCAGGACCACACGACGTTGGACGTGCTCCTCGGCGAGCTGCGTGCCTTCCTGTCCGGCCGCGCACACGAATTGCCGGAGCCGCTGCCGTTCCGGGAATTCGTGGCACAGGCCCGGCTGGGCGTGTCGCGTGAGGAGCATGAGCGGTACTTCGCGGAGCTGCTCGGCGATGTGACCGAGACGACCGCTCCCTACGGCCTGACGGATGTGCACTCCGCCGGCCGAGCGTCCGCCCATGGCCATCTGCGTCTGGAAGAGGAATTCGCGGATCGGTTGCGGGGGGTGGCGCGGGGGCGGGGTGTGAGTCCGGCGACGGTGTTGCACCTGGCGTGGGCGCGGGTGCTCGCGGTGGTGTCGGGGCGGGACGATGTGGTCTTCGGGACGGTGTTGTTCGGTCGGATGAACGCGGGTACGGGCGCCGACCGGGTGCCGGGCCTGTTCATCAACACCCTTCCAGTACGAGTGCGCGTCGACGGTCAGAGCGTCGACCGGTCCCTGGAGGACATGCGCCGGCAACTGGCCGGACTACTGGTGCACGAGCACGCCCCGCTCTCGCTGGCCCAGGCGGCGAGCGGAGTTCCGGGCGGCAGCCCGCTGTTCACGTCGATCTTCAACTACCGCCACAACCAGACGCGTCCGGGACCCGAGGACGACGGCGCCATCCAGGGCATCAGGACGGTGTTCTCCCGCGAACACACCAACTACCCGCTGGACGTCGCCGTCGACGACGACGGCTCCGGGTTCGCGATCACCGTGGAGGCGGTGATGCCGGTTGATCCGGAGCGGGTGTGCGGGTTGTTGCGGGAGAGCGTGGCGAATGTGGTGACTGCGTTGGAGTCGTCCGACGAGACGCCGTTGGCGGCGGTTGATGTGCTGGGTGTGGAGGAACGGCACCGGGTGTTGGCCGAGTGGCAGGGTGGTGCGGTCTCTGGAGCACCGGATGCGATGGTGCCCGGGTTGTTCGAGGCGCAGGTGGTGCGGACGCCGGATGCGGTGGCGGTCGTCTGCGGTGAGCAGGTGTTGACGTATCGGGAGTTGGACGAGCGGGCTGGTCGGGTTGCCGGGTATCTGGGCGCCCTGGGCGTGGGTCGCGAGTGTGTGGTGGGGCTATGCCTGCCGCGGGGTGTGGACATGGTCGCGGCGCTCCTCGGTGTGTGGAGGGCGGGTGCGGCCTATGTGCCGCTGGATCCCGAACTCCCTGCCGACCGGATCGAGTTCGTGGTTGCTGACAGTGGTGCGCGCTTGGTGCTGGCTGAACGGGACGTCGTACCGGGCGCGGCGCTTGATGTGCCGGTTGTGCGTGTGGGTGAGGCCTTCGCCGCTGTGTCTGTGCCTGCTGCGTTGGTCGGTTCGGGGGATTTGGCGTATGTGATTTATACGTCGGGTTCGTCGGGGCGGCCGAAGGGTGTGGCGGTTGCGCATGGCGGGCTGGCGAATCTCGCGGAAGTGATTACACCCGTGTTGGGTGCTGGTCCTGGCGTCGCTGTGTTGCAGTTCGCGTCGTTCGGCTTCG
>NZ_JBSFLV010000229.1:0-11001 GCF_053599215.1 Streptomyces sp. NPDC001002
CCCCTCCCCGACGCTCTTCCGATCTTCGGCGTTGCACCACGCCGTCGGCCGCCGCACGACGATGCGGCGGCCGTCAGCTCGTCTGAGTCTTCTGGGCCCGGGCTTTGGTCTTGGCCAGGCGGTAGGACTCGGTGCCGGTCTCGATGATGGTGGCGTTGAAGGTTAGCCGGTCCACGATCGCCGCGCAGAGCCGTGGATCGGTGAAGGTCTGGCTCCGGCCGGTGAACGCCCCGTTGGAAGCGATCGCGATGCTGGTCCTCTCCTCACGCCCATTGAGAACCTGGAAGAGCATTTCCGCGCCGCGGCGGTCCAGTTCGAGATAGCCGAACTCGTCGATTTCGAGAAGGTCGACGCGTCCGTAGCGGGCGATGGTCTTGCCCAGCTGCTTGTCGTCTGCCGCCTCGACCAGCTCGTTCACCAGAGCTGCGGCGGTGGTGTAGCCGACGCGGTAGCCGGCGATAGCGGCTGCGGTGCCCAGCCCGATCAGCAGGTGCGACTTGCCGGTGCCCGAGTCCCCGATCAGAGACAATGGGTAACCCTTTGCGATCCACTCGCAGGTGGCGAGATCGTGGATGATCGCCGGATCGACGTGGGGATTGACCCGGTAGTCGAACTCCCGCAGCGATTTCTCGCGGGGTAAGTGAGCTGCCCGGATGCGTCGTTCGGCCCGGCGCCGGTCCCGATCCTCACACTCGGCCATCAGCAGTTCGGCGAGCAACCCGGCGTAGGACAGGCCCTCTCGTTCGGCCCGGGCGATCGTGTCGGTGGCCTGGGCGCAGCCGCAGCGGACGGCAGGCAGTGTCGATCGCCGCGTCGGATGCCTGTGCGGTCAGCGCGTGATGGGCGGTGGTCATGATGAGTCCTTCCGGCGAATCTGCAACAGCTCGTCCCACTGCTCCAGGCGGGGCAGGGGACGCTGGTTGGCGGGCACAGCACGGGCGAGACGGCGCGTGGTCAGGTGCGTGACCGGGGCCGGGTCGAGAGGCAGGGGTTCCGGGGCGGGTGTGCCGGCGATGATGGTCGGCGCCGGCCCGGCCGCTTGGGCCGCCTTGTGTGCCTCCAGCGCGATGACGTCCTCGTTGAAGGTCCCCGCTGCAAGGGCCGTACGGATCCCGGTCACCACGTCGGGGTGCCGCTGGTGGCGGTGCAGCAACAGACTTTGACCAGGGATTTCGTTCCTTCGGTGTCATCGAGGGCCTTCTTGGCCTCGACCCAGAACGCTTCGTGGACGGCCGTGAAGGTGCCCTCGGCGCGGGCCTGGTGGAGGGCCACGGAGCGTTCCAGCGCCCCTGGCTTGGTCACCAGGGCTTCCAAATAGTGGTCCAGCACGAGATGTTCGGCACCGCGATCGGTCAGCCGCCGATGGCGGGCAATCTCCCGGCGGCCGTCATAGACGGTCAGGTCGTCGCAGGTGAGCGCGATGGTGACCTTGCGGTCGATGAAGCGGACCGGGAACGAGTACCGGCACATCTTCACGGTGATCATGCCGTAGCGGTCGACGCGGGGAGCGAGCGTGATGCCGGTGGCGAACGGATCGTCCGGCAGCGGCAGCAGATGGCCGGCTTCGCGTGCGAAGTCCTGCGCGATGGTCCGCACCTCGCCCCGATCCGCCGCTCGTCCTCCTTCGCCTCGAACTCGGCGAACCGGGCGTTGAGTTGGTCCAGGCTGTCCACCTGCGGCACCGCGGTGAGGTAGTTGCGGCGGAAGTAGCCGACCTGGCCTTCGACCCTGCCCTTCTCGTGGGCGCCGCGCAGGCCCGGCTCGCAGTAGAACGGGGTGAATCCGTAGTACTCGTGGAAGTCGGTCCAGCGCGGGTTCTCCTCCCGCGAGCGGCTGCGGAAGATCACCTTCTTCACCGCCGGGGTGAGGTTGTCGTAGCGGACCTGACCGGCCGGCACTCCTCTAATGTGCGGGTCTCGATCTCAAGCCTCCGGTTGTGTCTGAGAAGCTGCCAAGACGTTCTTTGACCGCGACGCGTCGGGCCGGGGGAACTGTGGACGTTGCCGAGCACGAGCTGAACCATCCCTGGGAAGGCGTTCTTGTCACGCCCACCCACGGCAGTGACGTCGGCGTTCTGGTCCTGGCCGGTTCCAGCGGACGCATCGAACACGAGAGAGCACGCATCCTCGCCCAGCAGGGCATCCTTGCTCTGTCCATCCGTTGGTTCGGCGGACCGGGACAGTCCCCGGGAATTTGCGAAATCCCCTTGGAGACCTTCACCGCCGCGATCGACCTCCTCACCATGAGCGGGGCTCGGCGCATCGGCATCCTCGGCGTCTCCAAGGGAGCTGAAGCAGCTCTGCTCACGTCCGTGCACGACCCGCGCGTGGACGTTGTCATCGCGCTGTCACCCACCTCGCGAGTCTGGTGCAATGTGGGCCCGGGCCTCGACGGGGGACAGCGACCGTATCGCTCTTCCTGGACTTGGCAGGGGCAGCCCCTGCCGTTTGTTCCGCTGGATGATTCCTGGACCCCCGTCAACCCGGGCAGCGGTCCGGTCGCCATCTGCGGATGGTACGAACTCAGCGAGCGGAGCTTCGCTCACCTGCTCCCTCGGGCAGAGATCCCCGTCGACAGAGCCCGGGCCGATCTGGTGCTCGTCGCCGGCGGCGACGACGCGATGTGGCCCTCGCTCCGCTTCGCCGAACAACTGGCAGAACGCCGACGCTCAGCCGGGACCACTGCGCATCTGATCGCCCGCCACGATGCCGGCCACCGACCACGCTTTCCCGGCGAAAGCCCGGCGCTAGACTCCCCGCACTTCCTGTACGGAGGCACGCCCGGAGCTGACGCGCTCTTGGGGGAGACTGCGTGGTCGTACATCCTCGACCGGCTCAGCGGCACGGCTCCCCTCAGTTGCTGATGCTCGCCAGGAGGCTTCTCCGTCGAGTCTGCTGAGGAGTCCGTCGAAGATCCGCTCGCGTGCGACTTGCCCCTTCGCTGTCCGCCCCGCATGGTGCCCGGCCCCACCCGCGCCTGCGGGCGGGGTCTTTGCTCGTCGGTTTCGCCGGTTGGTCCCGCGGCCAGGGAGCTGGCGCCATGGTGCACACTCTGGGCCCGTCTGTGGGGCCGTGGGGGTGGTGCCGGTCCGCCGCTTTCCCCCGTTGCGGTGGACCGGCGTCGTGGGCCGGAGGCGTTGTCCGCGGCTGTCGCCCTGGCTCACACCTCCTGCTCCGCCGGCTGGGGCGTGATGACGAGCTTGCGGCTGCTGCCGCCGGCGGTGAGGCGCTTCCAGGCTGAAGGCGTGTCGGCGAGGGCCACCCGTTCCGCGTTGACGCTGACCTCTCCCGCGGCCGCGTGCGCGGTGAGCCGCTCGTAGGCGGCGGCGCGCTCGCCCGCGGTGAACAGGGGGGTCGCGTGCGGCAGGAAGGTCACCATCCTGCCGCGGAGCACGGGCGCCGGCAGCGTCGCGAGAGGGCCGCCGGAGTTTCCGACCTGAACGACCCGGGCGCCGCGGCGCGCGATCTCGATGGCGGGAGCGATGACCGGCCCCCAGACCGCGTCCAGGATCAGATCGACACCGTCGGGGGCGGCCTGCCGCAGCCGCTCGAGGAGACTGCCGGCCTCCTTGGACGACACGGCGACGTCGGCGCCGCGGTCCAGCGCCCGCCTGCGGCCGGAGTCGTCCCGCACCACCGCGACGACCCGCGCGGCGCCGAGCAGCCGGGCCGCCTGGACCGCGATCCCGCCGACCTGGCCGCCGGCGCCGAGGATGAGCACGCTTTCCCCGGCCCTCAGCCGCCCGGTCTGGGCGAGCGAGAGCCAGGCGGCTATCCCGGACCCTCCCAGCGCCACGGCGGTCGCCGGGTCAAGCCCGGCCGGAACCGCCACCGTATCGGCCCCGGCGAGGGGGACCAGCTCGGCGAGCGAGCCGTATGGCAGCTGCGGGTCCGAGAAGTAGCGATGGGAGCCGTCGCCGAGGCGAGCCACGCCCTCGTACCCTGCTACGAACGGCGGCTGCGCCTGCCGGAACGGAAACTTCCCGCCGGCGATGACAACGTCGACCGGGTTCAGCGCCGCCGCGACGACCTCCGCGACGCGCTGATCTGCCGGCGGGTCGGGATACTCCCCGACTACCGGTCCGGTGCCCAGTGTGTGGATGACTGCGGCCTGCATGCTGTCCTTCTCTCCATGGGGTGACTGCTCCGCTCGATCTGACGGGATCCGGGCCTGGGCTCAGGACAGGGGCGCCTCCGCGGCGAGGCCGACCAGGGACTGGTAGGCGGCGTCACTGAGGACGCTGGAGTCGTAGACGGTGGTCAGGCGGCTGATCTTGCCGGCTGCGTCGAGCTCGAAACCGGTGTGGCCGCGTTGCAACGGGGCTGCCTGCGAGCCCGCCGACCACTCGTAGCCGCCACCCCGGCGGCCGCCGGCGGCGTGAACCGCTGCGGCGCCCGGGCCGTACGGGAGCCGTCCGAGCGCCCGCGTGTAGTAACGCTGGGCCTGGATCGCACTGCGGAGGCGGGTGTGCGTGGCCACGTCCTCGACGACCACGTCGGGGGACATCAGTGCGGCGGCCGCGGCGCCGTCGCCCGCCGCGAATGCGGCCTGGAGCTCCCGGGCAACCCGGACGACGGCGTGATTCACGTTCTGCTCGGAATCACTGAAGTCGGTGGGGTAGGTGCTGGGGATGGTGTTCGGCCACAGAGAGCTGCGGCCATCCCAGTAGTCGATCCAGCGAGTGATCTTCCGCTTGCTGTCGAAGGTGACCGAGCTGAGGGCAGCAATTTCCTTGCCGAAGAACGTGGGAGTGTCCACGAACTCGACTACGGCGCTTCGCTCGTCGCCGACGATACGGAGCGGATAGGAGAGCGCATCGGCAGGCACGGTCGAGAGGAAGGGGGTGAAGAAGTCGTTCATCTCCTTCCAGCTGCGCATGGCGACGCCCAGGCTGGCGTCGATGTAGCTTGTGTGCGCCTTGGAGAAGAAGGACAGGAATCCGGCGGCGTCATGCTTGCTTTTGGCGGTGAAAAGCCGGCGGAAGACGGCGGCGACTTCGGGAGTGCAGTGCGAAGTGTCCGTGACACCGGCCGGGTAGGGCAGTCCCCCGGTCCGGCTGCCCTCCGTCGTGGTCGCTCCCGCCGTTCCCGACGCGATGCTCCCGGTGACACCAATCGCGGCGGCGGTCCCGGCCGCAGCCGCGATGCGGAGCATCGTCCGCCTCGAAGTTCCATGCTGGTTCGCGTGCTTCATCTGTAATGCCTTTCCGTAATGGGCAATTCAGAGACTGTGGATGCCACTGGTGCAGGCGCCGCTGCACCCGACGGCCGGTACCTCGGGACCTTGAATCTGGGCGGGAGACGGCCGGAACCACCGGTCAGAAAGTGGCAGGGGCGGCGGCGTGGACGCTGAGGGCGATGACAGACGTGGTCATGCTCACGTGCATTTCTGCGTGATGTCGAAGTCCAGCGGGCCGCTGGACGGTCGTGGCGGGCTGAGGCGTGACGGCGAGCTTGCGGGCGCTGCCGCCAGCACTCTTTGAGTTAACGCTTTAACTGAAGCTACCGCCACATCACTTCACGATGCAAGTCATTCGGACTGTTGGATCACTTCAAATATTAAGTTATGCTGCCCTCATGGACGTTCCGCAACAGCCCCGCTGGCTCGACACTGAGGACGGGCAGACCTGGACCGCCCTGGCCAGCACGCTGGTCAGGCTGCCCGCCGCGCTCGATGAGCAGCTGCGCCGCGACGCCGGGATCACCCACTTCGAGTACCAGGTGCTGGCCATGCTGTCGCAGGCCCCTGGCCGCACCCTGCGGATGAGCGTGCTGGCGACGCACGTCGAGAGTTCGCTGCCGCGCCTGTCCCAGGTGGTCACCCGGCTCGAGCAGCGCGGCTGGGTGCGCCGTACCCCGGATCCGGCGGACGGCCGCTACACCCTCGCGATCCTGACGGACGAGGGCTGGACAAAGTTGGACGAAGCCGCGCCCGGCCATGTCGAGGAAGTTCGCCGTCTGGTCTTCGACCCGCTGACCAAGGCTCAGTCCCGGCAGCTGCGCGAGATCGGCCGACGCATCATGCGCGCCATCGCCCCGGACGACCGCTCCCTCGATGACTGAGGCCGGCGTTACACCGCTGGCGTAGGCGACGGTCAAGCGTCGGCGGTCCTCCTGCGCGGCCAAGGCCCGGCGGACCAGGCTGGCCGCAGCGTGCGCCGGGCGCTGGCACTTGTGCCTGGATGTGGTCTATGCCGGGTTGTCGGCCGGCTCCGGGGCGCGGCGCCGGAAACGTCCGGGTGAGATGCCGAGTTGCCGGAGTGGATCCGGCAACTGGGACCAGGCGAGTCCGATGCACCGCTCGAACATGGAGGACTCGGACGGATGGAAGCGGTACTGGTATCAGCGGACGGGCGTTCCGCAGGCGGCACAGATCCGACGGTCTACGTCGGAGACCGTGTCCCAGGTTCAGACTTTGCGCCAGTGCTGCCGCCCGGCCGGTGCTCTTCAAGTGGTCATGTCCAGCATTCCCTCTCACAGCGAGTCGCCCGGCACAAGGATCAAGATGCTCAAGCCCCAGATGTCCAGCCGAGCCGGCTTCGATCTCCTCCGCAAGCGTGTCCTGCTCTACACGTAGGGCCACGTTCCCGAGTTGCCAAAAGGTGCTGGCAGATGAAGCTCAGGGCGCCATGTGTCGGACGAGCTCCCGTGACTTCTGCTGCAGCGCGGCTGTCCACTCCTTTGCATGGGGATCCGAAGCCGTCTTGAGATAGTGGCTCTCGGCGCGCTCGGCCGCTTGCCAGCTCACCTCGATGTTCGCTATCTCAGCCAAGGCCAGCACCGTGGCAACGAACCCTTCGGACTGTGTGGCCATGACAGCGTGCCTGGTTTTGCTATGCCAGCCGAGCAGGGCGTCGACGAACACTGCGAATGCGATGGGGTCGATCTGACACTCATCAGATTCCATGGGGCCGATGCCGGATGGCAGGCCCACTTCGGCTTGATAGACGGTGACCTGGCTCATGAACAGCCGGGACGCCCCGCTGGACGGGTTCCACAGGGTTCGGTCACCTAAGTCGTAGTACTGGCTCACATCAGCCTCTCACTGCCGGTCATCGGAGGCCGACATTACGGTCAGTCAGCCCTCCATGAAAAGTGGACCAGAGTCCGTTGAAAGTGACACACCCAAAACGTCTGTGTTTGTAGAGGCGGACGGCAAGCGTGTGGAGATCATCCCGCGCCCACGCCCGTCGGAGGGTCGTGCCCTCAGGAGAGCGCTGCGTAAGGCACCTTGATCTCCTCGCTCGCCCATGGTGCCCCCTGGGGCGCCTACCGGGCGCGAGTTGCTCGCCGCCGCGGCCCCGGACACCCACGCCGTCGCCCAGGAGGAACTCGCCGTCGAAGTCACGGCCGCCACCACCCGTGAAGCCCAGCTGCGCGAAGCCGCAAAGGCGCTCGCCCTGCTCGACGGCGCCCGCATCCTCGACCGCCACAATGAGGCCCTGTGCTGCGACATCGTCCTGCTGTAGGCCGAACTCGGCAGGCACGCAACAATTCTCCGTACCCTCCCACGCCTTTCGGGCCGCGGGGAAGTCGCGGGCCCGCGACGATCGGCAGGACAGGGGCCTAGTAGTCGGAGTCAGACCAACACGTCATGGCGGAATAACCGTTTCCGTATGGGGTCCACAGGTAGATCCAAGCGCTGGCGCCGTACACCCCGCACCCGTTGTAGCGCTGTCCGGTAACGTAATAATTCGGGGCGCACTGCCTAATGTTGCCCTTTTTTACGGTCACCAGGACATCGGCAGCATTTACCGGCGCGGTCAGGATTTTCACGCCGTCGGACAGTGATTCCGCGTACCCCGTCGCACAGCGGTATGAGTACCCGGTGGCACTGGTGGAGTTGTCAGTGGCGCCGGCAGCACCCGGAATTGCGAGACTGAGGGCTGCCATAGCCATCAACGCGGCAGCCAGGCTTGATCGAAGAGTTCTTCTCACAGGTTCCCCCACCCGTTCTATCTCGTGCAGTAGAAGTTGAAGCGTCGATCGCTGCCTGGCAAGTAAAGGCCATCTCAAAATGATGATCTGTCTTCGTCATTCCCCGACTTGAAGGAGACGAATAGGCGAAGGTGTAGCGATCGCACACAATGCCCCCGCACACGATGCACCCCCGCGGCGGAGCTTTCTCCAGCCCGGATCATAGCCGTGACGTGCTCGCACTACTACTGCTCTGCCTGGCGAAGATGCTGGAAACAGCTAGAGCTTGCCCGCCTGATCATGCCCTCTGGGTCCATGCCCACATCAACGAGCCAGACATCGCGCAGTCGCACCGCCTGGACCACTCCTAGCAGGTGGCGGCAGTCGTAGCCTTTGTCGCCACGCAGCTTGCCGGGCTGCCGACGCCGCGGTCCGCGACGGGAACGGATGGGCGGGATGCCGCGGACCAGCGGGATGAGGGCCTGGCTGTCGTGGAGGTTGGCGGCGGAGATGCCGACAGACAGGGACAGGCCCTGGCGGTCGATGATGGGATGGATTTTCGATCCCTTCTTGCTGCGGTCGGCCGGATTTGGGCCTGTCCGTTGCCCCCTTTGAGGGGCCGGATGCTGACGGAGCCGATCGCGCACCGCGACCAGTCCAGCTCACCCCGGGCACCGAGCTCGTCCAGGACCAGGCGGTGGACTTTGGCCCACACCCTGGCCTAGGAACACTCGGTGAAACGCCGGAGGGCGGTGACCCCCGACAGGCCGAAGCCCGGAGGGAGTTGGTTCCAGGCGCAGCCCGAGGTGGCCACGAAGATGCTCGCCGCCAGCACTTCGCGGCCCCCTCGCCGGCGGTGCCCTCCACCCTGCGGGCGAACCGGTGCGCGCGGCACCACCTGCTGGAACAACGTCCACAGCTCTCCCGGCGCCATCCGCTCGACAAGCGCATCAGCCATCACCTCGGACTGCCGCAAGATCACGCCAACTGAAATGGCGTCTAAGACCTCGCCCGTCCCGGGGGAGTGGCCTCGTCTTCACCGACGGCGCCGGCTCTCCGCCACCACCGACGCCCTCCAGGTCGCCGGCCGCTACCACCTGTTCCCGGCGCCGGCGCCGGCTCCGCGACGGGACCTCGCAATGAGCTTCTTCAGCGTTGCAGCTCCAGGGTGAGGACGGCCTTGGCGATTGACGTCATGCGGTTGGGGCTGCAGCGGGACCTGCGGAAGATCCGCCAGGACTTCAGGCGGGCGACCTGGAGGACGATGAGACTGCCGCTGGCGCGAGGAGATCCGGCCGGGTCAAAGTTCAGAGCAGCTTCTCGCCGATCCTGCCGTTCGGGTACAGGGCAGCGGCACGTGCAGCCAGTTGATCAGCCCTTAAGTGACCCAGGCCAGGCGGCCTGGCGGGACCATGGCGCGCGCCAGCAGCTGATCGTGACCCTGACATCTGTCAGGGTCGCAACGTCCCGGGTCCGCCCTACAGTTCGAGGCGCCGGCTGGGCGTCCCCTGCACCGCTACGGCGGCTGAAGCGGGGGACCAGTGAGAAAAGGACAGTGGATGACCAGGACCAGGAAGTATCTCTCCCTCTGGATGGCAGCCCTCGCCCTGACGGCGGGCGGTGTGATCGCCGCCCCTTCGGCCAGTGCCGCTGCCAGCGCCGAGTGCGGAGTTCGGGCGAGCGACGGCCGACTGTGGTGCGGGAACGGAGCCCCCGCCATTCTGCGCTCGGGCGCCTATCACGAAGCGGACATAACGGGGCAGCTCTATTCCACCTTCAGCTGGTTCGACTGCTGGACCTATGGTGGACTGCACGGCGGCGGCAACACCACCTGGTACCACACCAAGGGTGACTGGACCGCTCCTGGCTACGACGGGTGGGGCTACGTCCCGGCGGACTGGGTCAACACACCGTCCTCGTTCGACGCCGATCCGAGCGCGCGCGGTCTGCGGCACTGCTGAGAGCAGCACTGCCGAGCTCCCCGGACCACCTCCTTGATGTCGTCGGTCTCGTCCACGAGACCGGCGGCATCGTCGTCGTGGCGCCCCATGTCGGCGACCCATTCCCTCCCGTTAACGGTGCCTGACGGATCAGTTCCGGGTCACTCGGGGATGATCTGTCCATGGGGTATGAGGCGAAGCGCCCTTTGGGTGCAGAGCAAGATCTAGTCACAGGTGGTAGCACCCTGCCCGAGGCTACAACCACTGAGCTTCTTCGATGTGGCCACCGATCGGGTGACGGCCCGTGCAGCGCAACGAGCGAGGCCCCCGGGCTGTTGATCGAGATGTCTGACGTCTCAATCACGTTGCTCGGGAGCCTCGGTGGTCGTCCATCCTGCTGCACTTGACCTGCCGCATGCACTCGTGGAGTGGGTCACCATGTTGATCGTCACCCGTGAGGGCGACCGGCGCTGCAAGCTCCGTCCGTCCCAGCGAGCGATGGTGGCACTGGTGTACCTGCGCGAGCACATCACTCTGGCGAAGATCGCTGCCGGGTTCGGGATCAGCGAGTCCACCGTGCATGCCTACACCAGTGCAGTCGTCGACCTCCTCGCCGCCCGTGCACCGGGTCTGCTGAAGACGCTGCGCGAGAATGATCCCGACTTCGTCCTGCTCGACGGCACTCTCGCCGAGTGCGACCGGGTCGGCGACGGCCGGGCCGACTACTCCCACAAACACCGGCGCCACGGCGTGAACGTGCAGGTCGTCACCGATCCCGGCGGCCGGCTGTTGTGGCTCTCGCCCGCCCTGCCGGGCCGCACCCACGACCTGACCGCTGCCCGCACCCACTGGATCATCCGGATCTGCGAGCGCCAGGGCGTTCCCATCCTGGCCGATCTCGCCTACCAGGGCGCCGGCCCGTGGCTGACCACCGGCATCAAACGCAGGCCCCTGAAGAAACTGACTCCCACCGAGAAGACTCGCAACCGTGCCCTGGCCGCAGCGCGCGCACCCGTCGAACGCGGAGTCGCCCGCCTGAAGTCCTGGCGGATCTTCCGCAGGTCCCGCTGCAGCCCCAACCGCATGACGTCAATCGCCAAGGCCGTCCTCACACTGGAGTTGCAACGCTGAAGAAGCTCAATGAG
>NZ_JBSFLV010000230.1:0-10981 GCF_053599215.1 Streptomyces sp. NPDC001002
ACTCCCTCCTCCGCCTTGCAGCTGCACGCACCAGACCCCGCTCGACTCGGCCAAGAAGCACCGCACCTCACAGCCGACCTGATCCAAACGACAGCCCCTGACTCAGGCCGAGACGAGCAGCAGCCTTCCGCGCCTTGCGTCCGCCAGGGCCTCGGCTGTGAGCACGGGCCGTGGTACGAGGATTCCGCAGTGCGTGCAGACCGGACCGGTGGAGGGCTCGTGGTCCAGGTCGTACTTCCAGGTCAGACGTGCTCCGCCGCACGCCGGGCAGCCGGAGCCCGGGTCGTGTTCCAGCGCGGAGATCAGTCGGCGCAGTACTTCGGCCAGCGGCTCACGGGGGTGGACCCGCGGGTCGTCGCACCACGCGACACCGAAACCTCCCCAGGTCAGTCGGTGCCAGTCGTCGATACTTCCGGGACTGCGCAGTCCGTCGTGCTTCTCCTTGCGGCGCCGCTCGGCGAAGTCGACCTCGTAGGCCAGCCAGACCGAACGCGCCTCTTCCAGTTCGTCCAGTGCGGCCACGAGCCGCACCGGGTCGGGGGAGCGGTCCTCGGGGCCGAACCCCGCCCGGGAGCACAAATGGTCCCAGGTCGCCCTGTGCCCGTAAGGAGCGAACCGCTCAAGGCACTTGCGAAGTGAGTAGCGCCGCAGTGCGAGATCGCTCCGCGGATCGCGGACCTGTCTCGCCAGACTCCGGAAACCTGCCATCGCCCTGCACCTCCGTCACACCTGCACCTGTACTTCGGTCACTTCGGCGTCGTCGTACGGACGTCGCCGAGTAGACGTATCGACACGCGATTTGGCTCCATCCGATTTCCGATGACCTCCATAAGCAGGCTCGCCAACCAAAACTTGACGCATGTTCATCTTCTATCCCGGGGATACCGGCGGTAACGTCCCGGCTCACCCCCCTGTCGGTAGGAGCTGCCATGCCACGGCGTACCGCACCGAACGTGCTCGACAGACTGAGAACTCCCCGCAGATTCCCTTGGTTCCTGAAGACCACTGCCGTATGCGCCCTGATTGCCGGACTTTTGTCCCCGCTTTCCCAAGTGGCGGCCGAAGCCGCCGACACGGCCGACACGACCGCGGCGGCCGCCGCCAACGACTACTGCGGCGGCCAGTGCTCCGACATCCTGCCGCCGGGCGAGAACGGCAACGCCACGCTCGCCCAGGTCCTCCTCAACCAGGCCTTCGGCATCCAGCCCGACCACGCCGAGGACCAGCTCGGGCCCTACAACAACCTGGCCACCGGGTACTCCACCCTCACCGACGCGAAGATCAACACCTTCTTCAACGACGCGTCGTTCGGTGTCGCCACCGATCAAGTCGCCTCCACCGAGAGTCCCGCGGGCCGCACGGACGTGAAGATCGTCCGTGACAAGAAGGCGGGCGTTCCGCACATCACCGGTACCACCAGATACGGCACGGAGTTCGGAGCCGGCTATGCGGCGGCCGAGGACCGGCTGTGGCTGATGGACGTCTTCCGGCACGTGGGCCGCGGCCAGCTGACCACCTTCGCGGGCGGTGTGGCCTCCAACCAGGGCCTTGAGCAGGAGTTCTACCGCAACGCCCCGTACTCCGAGGCCGATCTGCAGGCGCAGATCGACAGCGTCATCGCGAACAACGGAACCCGCGGCCAGCAGGCCCTCGACGACGCCAACGCCTATATCGCCGGCATCAACGCCTACATCGACGCCTCCGACAGCGGCCGGTACTTCCCCGGCGAGTACGTGCTGACCGGGCACAAGGACTCGATCACCAACGCCGGCACCATCGACCACTTCAAGCTCACCGACCTGGTCGCGCTGGCCTCCGTGATCGGCTCGCTGTTCGGCTCCGGCGGTGGCGGCGAGGTCAACAACGCGCTCTCACTGCTCGCCGCCCAGTCCCAGTACGGAGTGGAGGAGGGCACCAAGGTCTGGGAGTCCTTCCGCGAGCGCAACGACCCCGAGGCCGCGCTCACCATCCACGACGGTTCCAGCTTCCCGTACGGCACCAAGCCCACCACCGCCCAGGGCCAGGCCCTGCCGGACGCCGGCTCGGTGACCACGGAACCGCTGATCTACGACGCCACCGGCACCGGCGCGAACCAGAGCGCCGACGCCGCCTCCGCCGCGGCGACCGCGACCGCCCTCAGCTCGGCGAAACGCGGGATGTCCAACGCCCTTGTGGTGAGCGGGAGTCACACCGCCAGCGGCCATCCGGTCGCCGTCTTCGGCCCGCAGACCGGCTACTTCGCACCCCAGCTGCTCATGCTCCAGGAGATCCAGGGCCCGGGCATCAGCGCCCGCGGCGCCTCCTTCGCCGGACTGAGCATGTACGTCGAACTCGGCCGCGGCCAGGACTACTCGTGGTCCGCGACCACCTCCGGCCAGGACATCATCGACACCTACGCGGTCGAACTGTGCCAGGACGACTACCACTACCTCCTCCACGGCACCTGCACCGCCATGGACAAGATCGAGCAGAAGAACGCCTGGAAGCCGACCACGGCCGACGGCACCGCGGCCGGCTCGTACACGATGAGAGTCTGGAAGACGAAGTACGGGCCCGTGGAGTACAGAGCGACCGTCGGCGGCAAGAAGGTCGCCTACACCACCCTGCGCTCCTCCTACATGCACGAGGCCGACTCGATCATCGGCTTCCAGATGCTCAACGACCCGGACTACGTGAAGAGTCCGCAGACCTTCCAGAGCGCGGCGCAGCACATCAACTACACCTTCAACTGGTTCTACGCCGACTCCCAGCACACCGCGTACTACAACAGCGGCAACAACCCGGTGCGGGCCAGCGGCGTCGACAGCGAGTTCCCGGTCTGGGCCCAGTCGGCCTACGAGTGGCAGAACTGGAACCCGGCCACCAACACCTCCGACTACACCCCGGCCTCCGCGCACCCCAACTCCATCGACCAGGACTACTACATCTCCTGGAACAACAAACAGGCCCTCAACTACACGACCGCGAGCTGGGGCGACGGCTCGGTGCACCGTGGCGACCTGCTCAACGACCGGGTGAAGAAGCTGGTCGCGGCGGGCGGGGTGACCCGGACGTCGCTGGTGAAGGCGATGGCCGACGCGGCACTCACCGACCTGCGCGCCGAGGACGTGCTGCCCGACCTGCTGAAGGTGATCAACAGCAGTACGGTCACCGACACCACGGCGGCCGCAGCCGTCACCAAGCTCCAGACCTGGCTCACGGCGGGCGGCAAACGCACCGAGACCTCGGCGGGCTCCAAGACGTACGCCAACGCGGACGCCATCCGGATCCTGGACGCCTGGTGGCCGCTGCTGGTGAAGGCCGAGTTCCAGCCCGGCCTCGGCAGTGACCTCTACACCAAGTTCACCAGCAACCTCTACATCGACGAGACCCCGTCGGCCGCCCACGGACCCACCGGGTCGCACGCGGGCAGCTCCTTCCAGTACGGCTGGTGGAGCTACGTCGACAAGGACATCAGGTCGGTGCTCGGCCAGAGCGTGTCCGGGCCGCTGGCGAAGCAGTACTGCGGCGGCGGCAGCCTCAGCGCCTGCCGGGACATCCTGATCAGCACCCTGAAGACGGCCTCCGGTACCAGTGCGTCCACCGTCTACCCGGGCGACTCGCTGTGCGCGGCGGGCGACCAGTGGTGCGCCGACTCGATCGTCCAGCGCACCCTGGGCGGCATCAAGCACTACAACATCAGCTGGCAGAACCGGCCCACCTTCCAGCAGGTCGTGGAGTACACCTCGCACCGCTGATGCCCAGTGGCGGCGGGGTCACGCGATACGCCCCGCCGCCAGTACCAGCCGGACCAGTTCGGGGTGCACGATGTCGCTGTGCGCCCCGGCCGGCGGGCCACCCCGCTTGACGACCGCCGCCGCGTCGACGTTCACGCACCCCGACGCGGCGAGCGGTCCGCGCAACGCCCCGGCGAGATCGAGCCGTTGGGTGTCCGGCACGCCCTGCACCCCGTCGTGGCCCATCGCGCCCCACTCGGCGCCGAGCGCCCGTCCCAGGTCGACGCCCGCGAACGCGTTGTCCTCACGCGCCGCCCGCGAGGCCAGCGGATACATCGTGCTCAGCGCCTGGTCGAAGCGCGAGTAGCAGCACACCAGCGGTCCTTCGATCCGGTTCTGCTGCCCGCGCAGCACCCCGCCCTTGTGCGGGTCCCGCGGCAGCCGCGCGGCGAACGCGTAGTGCGAGAAGGCCCCTTGGAGCAGCGTCACCGACTTCACCGTGCGCACCCCGTCCGGCAGCCCGCGCAGCGCGAACGACACCAGCCGGCCGCCGAAGCTGTGCCCGACCAGATGCACCCGCACCTTGGGCGCCGCCGTGGCCAACTGCCCCACCACCGGCCCCAGTCCACGCTCCCCGACGGTCCCCGCGCGCCGCTTCATCGCGTAGTACGTCCCCTGCCGCAGCAGCTCCTTCGCGCCCTCCCAGGGGTTGGGCAGCGCGAACCCGGCGCGCTCGCCGCCCGCCTGAAGGGTCGTCAGAGCCTGCGCGAACTCGTCGCAGAGCGTCGCCGGGTCCTCGGTCAGCAACGGGGGCTCGCCGCCCTCCGCGAGCGTGTCCGCCGCGAACAGCGGCTGCGGGCCGCCCGGTGCGGCCTCGACCAGCAGCCGCACCAGCCCCCCGAACTCGTCCAGTTCGGGCCCGGGCGGCCGGTCCAGCAGCCCCGCGATCCGGTCGACCACCGTGGTCCGCCCCGGGAACGCCTCCAGCAGGGCGCGCCGGGTGTCCTTGTCGAGCGCGGGACCCGGTGCCGCCTCCGCCTCCGTGGCCACCACCGACTTGGGGAAGTCGGGGATCGGCTCGTCGCAGAACCGCATCGACGGCCACACCACGCCCACGTACCCGATCTTCGCGTTCGGCGCGAACTCCCGGCACGGCGCGAGGAATTGGTGGTAGAGAGCGGTGGCGGTCGAGCGGTCGTTGTTCCAGCCGTGCGCGAAGACGATCAGATCCTTGACGCCCCGCCGGGACACCTCGGTGAGCAGCCGGTCCCGCTCGGCCGTGTCGACGTCCCCGTCCGCGTCGAAGGTCAGCTCCCAGTACGGACTCACCCTCGTCGCCGTCTGTGCAGTTGTCGGTTGTGCCATGACTGTTCCCTTCGTCCCCCGTGGTGGTGCTATGTGGGCACATAGTCCTGCGAGGGGGGAGGGTTGGCCATAGACCGGGACCTATCCGTAGAGAAGGTATTCCTTCCGTGTCCTTCGGAACGCGGCGAGCTCCTGCCGCCAGCCGCCCACCACCTCGTCGGTGCCCGCGCCGGCGTCGATCGCCGTGCGCACCCACGCGGAACCGGTGAGCTTGTCGATCCAGTTGTCGGAGCGCCAACCGAAGCCGCTCCACGCCGATTTAGCGGTCACCAGCAGCGCGATCCCGGTGCGCACGGGGTCGTACGCGGCCCGGTCGTGCACATGGATCTGCACACCTCCGACGGTCTTCCCCTGGAACTTGGAGAAGGTCGGTGCGAAGTACGCCTCCCTGAAGTGCACGCCCGGCAGCGCGAGTTCATTGACCGCCGCAGCCCAGCGCCCGTCCAGGCCCTCCGCGCCCAGCAGTTCGAAGGGGCGAGTGGTGCCGCGCCCCTCGGAGAGGTTGGTGCCCTCGAAGAGACACGTCCCCGAATACACGAGGGCGGTGTCGGGCGTCGGCATGTTCGGGCTCGGCGGCACCCACGGCAGCGCCCAGGCGTCGTAGAACTCGGACCGCCGCCACCCCGTCATCAGTACGGTCTCCAGCGGCACCGGCGTGGTCAGGAACTCCCCGTTGAACAGCCGCGCCAGCTCCGCCACCGTCATCCCGTGCGCCTGCGAGATCGGCTGGCGTCCGACGAAGGTCGCGAACTCCCGGTGCAGCACGGGCCCTTGGGCGGACCGCCCGGACACCGGATTCGGCCGGTCCAGCACCACGAACCGCTTGCCGGCCAGCTGAGCGGCCTCCATGCAGTCGTAGAGCGTCCAGATGTACGTGTAGAAGCGGGCGCCGACGTCCTGGATGTCGAAGACGACCGTGTCCACGCCGGACGTGGTGAACACGTCGGCCAGGGCCTGACCGCTCTTCAGATACGTGTCGTAGACGGGGAGTCCGGTCGCGGGGTCGTCGTAGCGGCCCTCGGAGCCGCCGGCCTGGGCGGTGCCGCGGAAGCCGTGCTCGGGGCCGAAGACGGCGACCAGGTCCACCCGGTCGTCGGCGCGCATGACGTCGACGATGTGCCGGACGTCCCGGGTGACACCGGTGGGGTTGGTGACCACGCCGACGCGCCGGCCGTCGAGCAGGGCGTAGCCGGACGCGGCCAGCCGCTCGAAGCCGGTGCGGAGGGGGCGACGGCCCTGGGCCGCCGAGGACGGAGCGGCCGAGGCCGGAGGCGCCGAAGAGGTGAGTGCCGCTGCCGTGGTCGCTGCGAGGAGGGCTCGTCTGGAGGGGCGCATGCGAGCACGGTACGGTCGCCGCCGCTAGTAGTCGACGGCCATGGGGGAGCCGTGTCGTGACCTCCTGCGGGCCGCCTCCTGAGCCTCCCTCAGTTCGGTGTGCACGGAGCGCAGTTTGTTGCGCACCTGGTTGTGCAGGCTGGTGAACTCCGACTCGGTGATCGTGCCGCGCTGCGCGTCCATGATTTGCCGGTGCACGGGTCCGCTGACCGAGGGCGCCCGGATCACCTCGGCGCTGCCGGCACGCCGGCCCGGGTCCTCGATGACGTCGATGGCGAAGCTGATCCAGTCCGCCTTGTTGTACGCACCGCCCGGCATGCCCGGCGACTCGGCCTCCGTCCGCTCGACGATCGCCTCGACGTTCAGCCGGATCGCGTAGCCGAGCCCCAGCAGGCGCTGCCGGAAGTCCCGCAACGCCGTCTCCATGGCCAGCTGTTCCGAGTTGACCGCGTTGGTGCCGACCACCAGGTTCTGGAACACGGTGGGGCCGTTGTCGCCGTCGCCGACGAGGTGACACCACTCGTGCGAGGCGAGCCGCCCGTTCGCGCCGCCCCGGCCGGTCGTCGGCATCATCTGGTGCGCGGCGAACCCGCCCATGGCCGTCGCGGTGTGGCGCCCGGCGGTCGCCCGGTCCACCGTCGGCGGCCGGGACACCCTGGTCTGCGCGCGCGTCCTGCCCTCCGCCTGGGCCCCGTCGGCGAGCGCGTCGAAGCCGCGCCGGCTCAGGAAACGACGCTCGTCCTTGGCCGTCCCGTCCGCGTTGGTGAAGTTCGGGTCGACGACATTGCGCGTGTAGAAGACGAACGGCTCGCTCGGATCGGTGGGCAGCGCCACCAGCCCCTGGGTGTTCCCGTCGACGCGGTTGTCCGGCCCCAGACCTCGCGCCTGGGCCAGGGAATCGAGGTCCTGGCCTCCCGCGAACCCCGGGTTGGGCGCCCAGTAGTCCCCGAAGCGGTAGGTCCGCCCCATCGACCGCCCGCCGGACCCCTTGGGCGTCATCCGGACGATGCGGAAGCGACGCGCGGTGTCGATCAGCGTGGGACTGTGCCGGACATCGGTGTTGATGAGCTCGACGCGGTAGACGTAGAACGAGGTCTGGTACTCCACCTCCCAGCTCTGCTGCAGGGTGCCGCCCCGGCGGCTCGCCGTCGCCCGGGGCAGCGAGGCGGTACGCGGGACCCGCAGTGCGTCCGTTCCGTATCCCTGGCGCTCGGCGGCGTAGGCGTGCTCCGGTGTCCGTACGAGGTGCCCGTCGGCGTCGAACTCCTCGTTCGGCACCCACAGGGCCACGATGTCGTCGATCTGGTCGCGCTGGGCCAGCTGCTCGTCCTGCGTCGCCCGGAGCGGATCCGGGGCCCGGCTGGACCGCATGCGTTGCACTGCGGCTCCCGGCCCGCCCGCGTGCCCGTGCCCCGCGTGGGAGTGCCCGGCCGGCGCGTGCTCCCCGCCCGTCGGCGAGGCGGCGCCCAGGACGCGGGTGGCCTGCTGCTCGGCCTCGCGCTCGAAGCGGTCGCCGGGGTCGGAGACCCGCAGTCCGTCGCCGCGGTCGGTGCCCGCGACCGGGCCCGAGCGCTGCTGGACGACATGGGTCAGCTCATGGGCGAGCGTGTGCCGGTCCGCGCCGCCCTCGCCGATGACGACATGGCTGCCGGAGGTGTAGGCGCGGGCGCCGAGGCCCGCCGCGGACTCCTTGGCCGCCCCGTCGGTGTGCAGACGTACGTCGGAGAAGTCCGTCCCGAAGCGGGACTCCATGTCCGTGCGGGTCGTGGGGTCGAGCGGCTGCCCGGGACCGCGCAGCACGCTGTGCACCGACCGCTGCACGGCCGTCTCACCTGTCTCCTGCCCGCCGTCGTCGGCCGCGCGCTCCCGCTGCAGGGTCTGTCCGACGGCGGCGTTCCCGGCGAGGCGTTGCAGCGCGAGCAGGCCGCTCGGATCCGCCGATCCGAGGCGTCCGGGGGCGGGCAGTCGGCCGACGGGGGAGGAGGGCGCGAGCCGTGCCGGGCGGGCACCGCCGCCGTCCTGCTCCCGCTCCTGCGAGGGACGCCGCGCCGCCATCAGCTCTCCTGTGCTCGTCCGGACGAGAAGAGTTCATGGTGAACGCTGCCCGAAAGGGAACCGAGGGTCGCCCGGCCAGGAATTCGGGCAAACGAGGGGTTCATTTTTCAGGACGGGACGGCGTGCGGAGGGTGAACAGCTCCTCCGATTCGGACGATTACGACTGTCCTCCTGCCCCCTTCCGGGAACATACCAACCGGTTAGTATGGAGCCGCAACAGAGTCGCGGTCATCTAGTCTGGCCGCGCAGCGGAGCCGCAGTCATGAGGAGACCGATGGTGGAAGCCGTTCAGGGTGCCGGTGTGGTTGTGACGGGAGCCGGGGGTGGCATCGGGGCCGCGCTCGCACGGCGGTTCGCCGCCGAAGGGGCCCGGGTCGTCGTCAACGATCTGGACGGCGAGCGGGCGAAGGCCGTCGCCGACGAGATCGGTGGCATCGCCGTACCGGGGGACGCCTCGGCGGTCGTCGGCGCTGCCCGGGACGCGCTCGGCGGGACCGTGGACGTCTACTGCGCCAACGCCGGTGTCGGCTTCGAGGGCGGGAACGCCGAGACGGGGCTGGACGAGCACGCCTGGGCCGCGTCCTGGGACGTCAACGTCATGGCCCATGTCCGGGCCGCCCATGAGCTGCTGCCGGCCTGGCTGGAGCGTGGCAGCGGGCGGTTCGTGTCCACCGTGTCGGCCGCCGGGCTGCTCACCATGATCGGGTCCGCGCCCTACAGCGTCACCAAGCACGGCGCGTACGCCTTCGCCGAGTACCTGTCGCTGACCTACCGGCACCGAGGGATCAAGGTCCATGCGATCTGCCCGCAGGGCGTACGCACCGACATGCTCGCCGCCACCGGCAGCGCGGGCGACCTGGTGCTGCAGCCGACGGCGATCGAGCCCGAGGAGGTGGCCGAGGCGCTGCTCAAGGGCATCGAGGAGGACCGCTTCCTGATCCTGCCGCACCCCGAGGTCGCCCAGTACTACCAGGTCAGGGCCGCCGAACCGGACCGCTGGCTGACGAACATGAACCACCTCCAGCAGAAGTGGGAGGCCACCCGGTGACCGGCGCCGGGTACGCGGCCAAGCCCTGGACGGCGCTGCTCAACGACGCCCAGCGCGCCCCGATAGCCCCGCTCGACACCCTGGTGCACGCCCTGCGCCGGGCGGTGGCCGAGGCGCCCGACCGTGACTTCCTCGCCTACTTCGACGGCCGCCTCACCTACCGCGAGGTCGACGAGCTGAGCGACTCGGTCGCCGGGTACCTCGCCGAGCGTGGTCTGGAGCGCGGCGACCGGGTGGCGATCCTGCTGCAGAACTCCCCGCACTTCGTGCTCGCCCTGCTGGGCGCGTGGAAGGCGGGGGCGGTCGTGGTGCCGGTCAACCCGATGTACAAGTCCGGCGAGGTCGCGCACGTCCTGCGGGACGGCGAGGTGGCCGCGCTGATCTGCGCCGACCGGGCCTGGGAGTCGTATCTGCGCGAGACGGTCGCCGACTCGCCGGTGCGGAACGTGCTGACCGCGTGCGAGCTGGACTTCCAGACGCGTGACGACGCGCGCGTGCTGACCTTCGAGCGGCTGCCGGGGGCCGCCGACGCCGACGATCTCGTCACCGTGGCGCGCGCCGGGCACCCCGCACCGGGCGGGCGTGACCTCTCTCCCGCAGACATCGCGCTGATCAGCTACACCTCGGGCACCAGCGGCACCCCCAAGGGCGCCACGAACACGCACGGCAACATCATGTACAACGCCGAGCGGCAGCGGACCGCGCTCGCCCTGCCGGACGGGCCCGTCTACTACGCGCTGGCGCCGCTGTTCCACATCACCGGCATGGTCTGCCAGCTCGGCGCGTGTCTCAACAGCGTGGGCACGCTCGCGCTGACCTACCGCTTCGAAGCGGGCGTCGTGCTGGACGCGTTCGCCGAGCACCGGCCGCTCTACACGGTCGGCCCCTCGACCGCCTTCATGGCGCTGGGCGCCCACCCGGCCGCCACCCCGGACCACTTCGCCTCCTTCACGAACATCTCCAGCGGCGGCGCCCCGGTGCCGCCGGCCCTGGTGGAGAAGTTCCGGGCCGGCTTCGGTCCCTACATCCGCAACGGCTACGGGCTCACCGAGTGCACCGCCCCCTGCGCCTCCGTCCCACCGCAGCTGGAGGCGCCCGTCGACCCGGTCTCCGGGACGCTGGCCGTGGGCGTGCCCGGTCCCGACACCCTCGTCCGGATCGTCGACGAGCAGGGCGCCGAGGTGCCCTTCGGCGAGCAGGGCGAGATCCTCGTGCGCGGGCCGCAGGTCGTGCCCGGCTACTGGCGGCGCCCGGAGGAGACCGCCGAGACCTTCCCGGACGGCGAACTGCGCACCGGCGACATCGGGTTCATGGACCCGCAGGGCTGGCTCTACGTCGTCGACCGCAAGAAGGACATGATCAACGCGTCCGGCTTCAAGGTCTGGCCGCGCGAGGTCGAGGAGCCCGCTCGAACACCTCGCGCTCCATGGACGTCGAGAAGTTGCCGGGCGGCAGGTTCGCC
>NZ_JBSFLV010000231.1:0-10675 GCF_053599215.1 Streptomyces sp. NPDC001002
ACCTGCTCCGGCCCATCGAGCACGGCGCGGACATCGTCGTGCACTCGGCGACCAAGTTCCTCGGCGGGCACGGGACGACCATCGCGGGTGTCGTCGTGGACGGCGGCACCTTCGACTTCGGGGCGCACGCGGAGCGGTTCCCTGACTTCACCGAGCCCGACCCGAGCTACCACGGCCTCCAGTACTGGCCGGCGCTCGGCCCGGGCGCCTTCGCGATCAAACTGCGGGTGCAGCTGCTGCGCGACCTCGGCCCGGCGCTCTCCCCGCACTCCGCGTTCCTGCTGCTCCAGGGCGTGGAGACGCTGAGCCTGCGTATCGAGCGGCACTCGTCGAACGCCCAGGCGCTGGCCGAGTGGCTGGAGCAGCGGGACGAGGTGGCGGCCGTCCACTATCCGGGACTTCCGTCCAGTCAGTGGTACGAGGCCGGGCGGACGTATCTCCCGCGGGGTGCCGGCGCCGTCGTCTCCTTCGAGCTGCGGGACGGCGTCGAGGCGGGCAAGCGCTTCGTGGACGCCGTCGAGCTGTTCAGCCACCTGGCCAACATCGGTGACGTCCGCAGCCTCATCATCCACCCGGCGTCCACGACCCACAGCCAGCTGGACGAAGGGCAGTTGGCCGCCACGGGGACCTCGCCGGGTCTGGTGCGCCTGTCGGTCGGCATCGAGAACCTCGCCGACCTCAAGGCCGACCTGGAGGCCGGATTCCGCGCGGCCAAGGGCGCGTAGGTGCGGGCAGCCGCCGCTTCCGAGGTTCCCCTCCCGCCGGCCACCGGGGCCTGGCGGGAGGGGGACCCGCCCGGGCGGCGCCGGTGGCACACTCCGGAGAAGCCGCTCCCGCTGGAGGCGGGCGGTGAACTGCCGGGCGCACGGCTGGCGTTCGAGACCTGGGGGCGGCTCGCGCCGGACCGCGCCAACGCCGTCCTCGTCCTGCACGCCCTCACCGGCGACAGCCATGTCGTGGGGCCCGCCGAGCCCGGTCACCCCACCGCCGGCTGGTGGGACGGGCTGGTCGGACCGGGGCTCGCGCTCGACACCGACCGCTGGTTCGTCGTCGCCCCGAACGTCCTGGGCGGCTGCCAGGGCAGTACGGGTCCGTCCTCGACGCGTCCTGACGGGCGCCGACGCTGGGGCGGCTCCTTCCCGTTCCTGACCCAGCGCGACCAGGTCGCCGCCGAGGCGGGGCTGGCGGACGCGCTGGGCATCGAGCGGTGGGCGCTCGTCGTCGGCGGATCGATGGGCGGGATGCGGGCCGTGGAGTGGGCGGTGTCCCACCCCGAACGCACCGGCGCGCTGCTGCTGCTCGCCACCACGGCGGCGGCGAGCGCGGAGCAGATCGCCTGGGCGAACATCCAGGTGCACGCCGTCCGTTCGGACCCGCACTGGCAGAGCGGCGACTACCACGGCACCGCCCACGGCCCGCACTCCGGCCTCGGCCTGGCCCGCCGACTGGCCCACGTCACCTACCGCAGCGAGCCCGAGCTCCGGATGCGCTTCGGCCGCACACCGCAAGGCACCGAGGATCCCTGGAACGGCGGCCGCTACCAGGTCGAGTCCTACCTCGACCACCACGCCGCCAAGCTGATCCACCGCTTCGACGCGGGCAGTTACGTGGTCCTGTCCGAGGCGATGAACGCCCACGACGTCGGCCGGGACCGCGGCGGCACCCGTTCCGCACTGAGCCGCGTCACCGCACGCACGCTGGTCGCAGGCGTGGACTCCGACCGCCTCTACCCGCTCGCCCAGCAGGCGGAGTTGGCCGCGCTGATCCCGACCGCCGACCGGTTGCGGGTGATCGAGTCGCCGTACGGGCACGACGGGTTCCTGATCGAGACGGGGCAGGTCGGGGGGCTCGTACGTGAACTCCTGGGCCCTGCCTGACAGTTGGCGCCGATTCGCGGGCCTGGCTGCTGCTCCGGGCCGCCCGCTCACCAGTCCCGTGTGCCGATCAGCTCCTCCACGTCCGCGGTCTCGAAGCCGTAGGTCTTCGCGATGAACCAGAAGTCCTCGGCTATCTCCTCGCGGGCCACGGTCTCGATCTCGCTGCCGGCCTCCTCGAAGGCGGTCTGGAGGTCGTTGAACTCGTCGGTGGCGGCCTGGGTGAGGACGTACAGCGCGTCCAGGTCGGCGGGCCGCTCGGTCTCGATGCGCTCGCACAGCCGCAGCAGGATGTCCCGGCCCTGGTCCACGACGTGGTCGGGGTAGTAGGCGTCTCGGTAGAGGGCCTTGAGAAACGCGTGCGTGGCCGCCTGCTGGTTGCTGATGGGCATGGTGCTCCCCCGGGTTCGTGCTCACGGACGTCTCGCGGATGTCCGTGCCTGTCGATGTGGCACCTTTGATGCTGCCACGCACCACTGACAACACCCTTCGACGCCTCTTGGAGCAGCCAGTGCCGGCCGCACCCGACGCCGCCCCGCCGTTCGAGCTTCTGTCCGGCCCCGCCGACTCCCCCGTGATCCTGCACGTGCCGCACTCGGCGCGGACGATCCCGGCCGCGGTGCGCCAGGGGATCGTGCTGGACGACGCGGCACTGGAGCGGGAGTTGGACCACATCACGGACGCGCACACCGCCGAACTGGCCGAGGTCGCGGCCGAGTTGGCGGCCGTCACGCCCTGGCGGTTCGTCAACCGGCTGTCGCGGCTGGTCGTCGATCCGGAGCGGTTTCCCGACGAGCGGGAGGAGATGCTGTCGGTCGGGATGGGCGCGGTGTACACGCGGACCACGCACCGGAGTGCGCTGCGGCCCGAAGACAGCGATCCCGAACCGCTCATCGAGCGCTACTTCCGGCCGTACGCGCACGCGATGACGGAGGCCGTGGCCGATCGGCTGGCCGCCACCGGGCGGGCCGTCGTCATCGACGTGCACTCCTATCCGTCCGCGGCGCTGCCCTACGAGCTGCACGGCGAAGGCCCCCGGCCGCCCGTCTGCCTCGGCACCGACTCCTTCCACACCCCGCCCGAGCTGCTGACGGCCGCGCGGGAGGCGTTCGCCGGGTGCGGGGAGACGGGGGTGGACAGCCCGTTCGGCGGGACGTACGTGCCGCTGGAGTTCTACGGGAAGGATCCGCGGGTGGCCGCCCTGATGGTGGAGATCCGCCGGGACCAGTACATGACCGAGCCGGGCGGACCCGCCGGCCCCGGGCTGAACCGGCTGGCGACCGCGCTGGCCGCCCTTGTGGACGCCGTACCGCGCTGAACTCCTCCTGGCGCCTCACTCCGGCCTCCGGCTGGAGCACTCCCGCGCGACAGGCGGGCGGGGGCCGGTGAGGGTGGGTGCATGACCGAGGATCCCACCCTGCTGACCGCCCAGGCACCGCCCCCGGTGCGCGACTGGCCCGCGCTCGACCTCGCCGGTCCCGACGACTTCGACCCGGTGCTCGCGGAGCTGATGCGCGAGGGCCCGCTGACCCGTATCCGGCTGCCGCACGGCGAGGGCTGGGCGTGGCTGGCCACCCGGTACGACGACGTGAAGGCGATCACCAACGATCCGCGGTTCGGCCGCGCGGAGGTGACCCACCGTCAAGTGACCCGGCTGGCACCGCACTTCAAGCCTCGGCCGGGTTCGCTCGCCTTCGCCGACCAGCCCGACCACAACCGGCTGCGCAAGCCGGTCGCCGGTGCCTTCACGGTCGGCGCGATGAAGCGGCTGCGGCCGCGGGCGCAGGAACTACTCGACGAGCTGGTCGACGGGGTCGTACGGGACGGTCCGCCGGCCGATCTCATCGAGCGGGTCCTGGAACCCTTCCCGCTCGCCGTGGTCAGCGAGGTCATGGGCGTGCCCGCCGAGGACCGGGAGCGGGTGCACTCCTGGACCCGGCAGATCATCTCCACCTCCGGCGGGGCCGAGGCCGCCGACCGGGCCAAGAACGGCATGTACGGGTGGATCACCGACACGATCCGGGATCGCGCGCACAGCACCGGCCAGGACGTGTACTCGCTGCTCGGCGCCGCCGTCGGGCGGGGCGAGATCAGCGAGGAGGAGGCGGTCGGGCTCGCCGGGCCGTTGCAGATCGGCGGCGAGGCCGTCACCCACAACTGCGGCCAGATGCTGTTCCTGACGCTCACCAGGCCGGAGTTGAGGGAGCGGATGCGGGAGCCGGAGGCCCGCGGACCCGTCCTCGACGAGCTCCTGCGCCACATCCCGCACCGCACCTCGGTGGGCCTCGCCCGCATCGCCCTGGAGGACGTAGAGCTGCACGGCCACCGCATCGCCGCGGGCGACCCGGTGTACGTGTCCTACCTGGCCGCCAACCGGGACCCGGCCGTCTTCCCCGACCCGGACCGGATCGACCCGGACCGCGACCCCAACCCGCACCTGGCCTTCGGCAACGGATCGCATTACTGCACCGGCGCCGTCCTGGCCCGGCTGCAGACCGAACTGCTGGTCGGCACGCTCCTGGACCGGTTGCCGGACCTGTGCCTGGCGGCCCCCGCCGATGAGGTGGTCTGGCGCCGCCGGACGATGATCCGTGGACCCCAGAACCTGCCCGTCGCCTGGTGACCGGCGCTCGCTGACAAGTGAGCGCGGTGAGCTGTGTCGGGCACCTGACGAGAAGCGTCAGGCATCTGGATGAGCCGAGTCGGGCACCCCGTGAGGGCGCCCGACCGCTCAGGCCGTCAGCCAGTCCGTGACGACGGTCCCCTCGTCGGTCCGCAGCCGCAGGGCGAACGGACCGGCGGGGGGCTCCGCGGAGGTGAAGCGGCCCATGTCGTCCGTCGTCAGCGCGGAGCCGCTCTGCGGTCCTCTGAGGACCTCGATGCGGGCCGTCTGCGGTGGCAGCACCTGCCCCATCAGGCCCTCCGCCGTCAGTTCCACGTCGACGGTCAGCCCGCCCACGTGGAAGGTCAGCATCCGCGGTACGTCCACGGCTCCCCTGACCGGGATGGCGTCGGTGACCGAGTCGAAGGTCAGCTCGGCGATCCGGGCGTCGAGGTCGTGCAGGGCGAACGCCTCGACGGCGAGCTGCTGGAGCTGGGCGGGGATCGGGTCGAGAATGCCCGCGGCCCGGCGCAACTCCTCCTCCAGCAGGCCGAGTTCGAAGTCGTCGTCGAAGTCGTCCTCGTGGGCGTCGTCGCCGCTCATGCCGTCCAAGTCGTCCATGTCGTCCATGTCGTCCTGGCCACCCATGCCGTCGGTGCCGTCCGTGCCGTCGATGTTCGTCACACCGCACCTCGTGCTTCGAGTCGTGCCCGCAGGCGGCGCAGACAGCGCTGGCGCAGCGGTCCGATGCTGCCGACGGCGATGCCCAGCGAGGCGGAGACCTCCTGGTAGCTGGGCGGCTGCGCGGCCATCAGGACGCGCAGCAACTGCCGGCACCGGTCGCCGAGTTCGGCGAACTCCTGCCACAGATGGCGCACGCGCTCGCTCTGGGCGGCGGCCTCCTCGGAGTCCAGCAGGGACTGTTCGGGCGTGCTGTCCTCGCTGACCCGGTCGAGCAGTTGCGGATCGTCCGTCGGGGTCAGCCTCTTCAGGCTCCTGATGACCTTCAGGCTCTCGTGCCGCGCGGTGCTCGCCAGCCAGGAACCGGCCTTCTCCGGTTCCCGGATCCGGCCCAGATGCTGGGCGAAGCGGAACCACACGGTCTGGTAGACCTCGTGCGCGTCGGCGTCGGAGAGCCGGTACGCGCGCACGACGGACCACACCAGTGGGCTCAGCCCTTCAACGAGCGCCTTCCAGGCCGCCGCATCACCGTCGACGGCGGACTGGACCAACGCGCCGACATCTGCTCGGTCCACGGCCTCACCCCTCGTGTACGGCATGTCATCGTACGCCGTGACGGGGGTGGCCCTGGACCGTGGCCTCCAGTGGATCGCGTTCATACCGACGTGGTGGGGATCGCGCGCCACGTGGGTGGCCGCAGCGCCGGGACGTGCGCCCCCCGTACCTCCGCGATCTCCGTGTTGGCGGCGAGCAGCAGCCGCGCGGCGGCGCGCGGGTCCTGCTCCTTGTTCGCCGTCATGAAGGCGGCGACCAGGCCGGCGGCGACGGGCGTGGCGAAGGAGGTGCCGCTCCACTGCGCGAACCCTTCGAACAGCACCTGGTCCGGCGTGGGGTGGGAACCGTCGTCGCTCAGCACGCCCGCGTGGCTCGGGTACTGGCAGGTGCAGTGGTAGGTGAAGCCGAAGCGGCAGGCGTCGTAGGTGGAGTGCTGGTAGATGTACGGGACGGGCACGTCGAAGCCGGTGAGCGAGCTGGTGAGGCGCTCGCCGGGGGCGTAGACCTTCACCCACGCGCCGTGGTTGCTGAAGCAGGCGCCGAACTCGCCGTCGCTGCGCAGTGCGCCGACCGACAGGACGGCGTCCGCGTAGTCGGGCAGGGAGGCGTAGGCGGCGGGCCAGAACGGGGTGGCGCTGGCGTTGTTGCCGGCCGCGGCCACCAGGAGGGTGCTCTGGTCGCGCAGCGCGGTCATGAACCCGTCCAGGCCCAGCAGGCCGTCGACGCGGCCGTTGGAGGTGCCGGCGGAGAGGCTGAGGATGTCGGGCCAGCCGTCCCGCTCGACGGCGTCGAAGAGCAGCTCGCCGAACTCGGACTCCAGGACCGCACCGGCGTCGTTGAGCGTGTTGCGCACGGTGATGTCGGTGTTGGGCGAGACGGCCGCGAGGAGTCCGGCGATGAACGTGCCGTGGCCGACGTACTGCTGGAGTATCCCGTTGGCGTCGGTCTCCTGGAGCTGCGGGTCGCCCTGGGTGTTGGCCAGCAGCGGGTAGGAGGCGAAGTCGTGGGTGAGGCCGTTGTCTATCACCAGGACACGGACGGCGGTGTCCTCGTGGGATTCCTCGGCCGCGGCCGGGTTGGGCGACTGGGTGAGGGGGGCGGGCACGGGCTCGTCGCCGGGGCAGGAGTTCACCGCGATCGACACGATGTGGTTGCGGCTGACCAGTCGGCGTCCGGTGCGTCCTTCCTGCTCCCGGAGCGCGCGCAGGGCGCCCGCGACCGCGCGGTCTCCGCGGCCGTCGCCGTGGCCGGGGTCGCCGACCTGGATGCGGGTGATGCCCGAGCGGTTGGTCTGCGGGCTCACGCGCTGCACCCGGTCCGCGACCAGCCCCGTGGTCCGGTCGAAGTGGGTGCGTACGGTGTCCTCGACGAGCTGGGCCTCCTCGCCGTCCCGGGCGAGGACGACACCCTTCTCGTAGATGAACTCGGCCGCGTCGTCCGGGCCGAGGGCGAGCGGGGTGTCGGGCATCGAGCGTTGGATCTGGTCGAACTGCTCGTGGAAACGCTGAGGTGCCATGGCGTGTCCTCCTCCACTGAGGCGGTGGTCGTCAGTCAGAGCCGCGGGGTCGTCGTTTGATACAGCGCCAAACGGATGTGGTGTGCAACCGGGACCACTACCATCCGTGGAGTGACAGCGGGAAGCGACGCGGTCCTTGAACTGCTGCCGATGGTGTTCGCCGCCCCGAAGGACGCGCTGGCGAGGGCGGAAGGTGTGCTCGACGCCGATCCGTCGCTGTTGCACGCCTCCATCGCCCACCAGGTGATCGGCATCTGGCAGCGGGACTGGGGCGACATGAAGATCGCCCTCTATCACCTGCGGCGGGCGCGCGATCTTGCTGCGCGCGCTGACTCGGCCGACCGGGAGGCGGATGTCCTGGCCGCGCTCGGGGTCGCGTTGGTGCACTCGGGGCGCACTCAGCAGGGGCTGGCCGCGCTGGAGCGCGGGGTGGAGCGCGGCACCGGCCACACCCGCGCGCGCGTGCTGTTCCGGCGGGCCTACGCCGGCTGGGTCCTTGGCCGGCATCGCGAGGCCCTGGAGGACGTACGCAAGGCGATTCCCGTGCTGCGGCAGGCGGAGGACACCATCTGGGTGGCACGGGCGCTGACGCTGCGCGCGACCGTGCATCTGGCGCTGGGCGCGGTGGACCGCGCGGACGCCGACTTCACGGCCGCCGAGGCGCTGTGGGACACCACCGGCCAGGAGCACGACAAGGCGGACGCGGTGGAGAGCCGGGGGCTGGCCGCGTTCCGGTCGGGCGACATCCCGGTGGCGCTGCGATTGTTCGACGAGGCCGAGGAGCGGTACGCGAAGCTCGGTACGCCGTCCTTCATGCTCTACATCCGGCGCTGCGAGGTCCTGATGGCGGCCGAGCTGGCCCCGGAGGCGCTGGCCGAGGCGGACGCGGCGATCGGGGTGCTCGACGGCATCGGCGGTCAGGCCACCCGCAAGGCGGAGCTGCTGCTGGTCGCGGCGCACGCGGCCCGGCGGGCGGGCGATCCGCATACGTCGATCGCGCGCGCGGAGCTGGCGGTGCGGCTGTTCGCCGGGCAGCGGCGGCCCTGGTGGGAGGCGCACGCCCGGCTGGTGCTGATCCAGGCGCGGGTGGCCGCCGGGCGGGGCTCGGGGCGCCTTGTCGCCGACGCGGCCGCGGTGGCGGAGAAGCTCGCGTCCTTCGGCGCCCCGGTCGCGCCGGAGGCGTCCCTCCTCGCGGGCCGGATCGCGCTCGACCTCGGCTGGACGGCGGACGCGGAGCGGCATCTGGCGGTGGCCGCCCGCAGCCGGCACAGCGGGCCGCCACTCGCGCGGATGACGGGCTGGGCGGCACAGGCGCTGCGGGCCCGGTCCGCCGGTTCGAGCCGGGGCGTGCTGGAGGCCTGCCGGCGCGGCCTGGACGTCCTTGACGACCACCGGATGACGCTCGGTGCCTCGGAGCTGCGGGCCCGCGCCACCGAGCAGGGCACGGAACTGGCCGCGCTGGCGCAGCAGGCCAGCGTGGAGTCGGGCGGGCCGCGCCGGCTGCTGGTGTGGAGCGAGCGCTGGCGGGCCACCGCGCTGTCGGCGCCGCCGACCCGGCCGCCTGCCGATCCGGTGCTGCTCGGCGATCTCACCTCGTTCCGGGTGATCGCCGCCCAGGCCGAGGAGGCCCGCATGGAGGGCCGGCCGCTGCCCGCCCTGGAGCGCGAACAGCGGCGCCTGGAGCGGGAGATCCGTTCCCGCACCCTGCACATGCGCGGCGACGCCCCCGGCGACGAGACCCGCTTCGACCCCGCCCGGCTGCTGGCCCGCCTCGGCGAGGTGCGGCTGGTGGAGCTCGCCGTGCTGGACGGGCGGGTCCAGGTGCTGCTGTGCGGGGAGGGCCGGGTCAGGCGGTTCGAGGCCGGGCGGCTGGCGGACGCCGTGACCGAGGCCGAACACGTCCAGGCGGGCCTGCGGCGACTGGCCCATCCCGGGGCGGATGCCCGGCTTCCGGTGGTCGAGGCGATGGGGCGCCGGCTGGAGGAACTGCTGCTGGGACCGGCGGCCGCGCACCTCGGCTCCGGGCCCGTGGTCGTCGTACCGCCCGGGCGGCTGCACCGCGTGCCGTGGGCCCTGCTGCCGTCGCTGCGCGAGCGGGTGCTCAGTGTGTCGCCGTCGGCGAGCAGTTGGCTGCGGGCTCGGGAGACCGAGCCGCCGCCCGGTGGACGCCATGTGCTGGTACGCGGGCCGGGCCTTGCGACCGGGGGTGCCGAGGTGCCCGAACTGGCCGACCGGTACGGCAGGCCGACCCTGCTGGAGCACGACGAGGCGCGCGTGCCGCGGGTGTTGCGGGAGCTCGACGGCGCGGCGCTCGCGCACATCGCCGCGCACGGGGCCTTCCGCGCCGACAGCCCGCTCTTCTCGTCCTTGCGGATGGCCGACGGTCCGCTGATCGTCCACGACTTCGAACGCCTGGACCGCAGCCCGTACCGGATCATCCTGTCCAGCTGCGACACTGCCCGCCTCGCCTCCGTCGGCGCGGACGAACTGCTCGGCCTGGTCACGGCGTTGCTGCCGCTGGGCACGGCCGGGGTGGTGGCCAGCAGCGCGCCGGTCAACGACGCGGCGGTGGTCCCGCTGATGCTCGCCCTGCACAAGGGCCTCAGCGTCGGCCTCTCCCTCGCGGAGGCCTTGCGCGACGCCCGGGCCGCGCTGCCGGGCGACGCGATGCACCAGGCGACGGGGTGGGCGTTCGCGGCGTTCGGGGCGGCCTGAGCGGGGATCCGGAGCGGGCGGAACGTGGTTGTGTGCGGCGCCCCTGAGGGCATCCGACGCCTTCCGTCCCGGCCCCCTGCCGGTGACTCACCCCCCGACTCCCGTGAGGGCGGCCGTCGCCTGCCACAGCTCGGCGGCCTTCGCCTCGTCGAGACCGACCCGGCCCGGCTTGCGCACAGTGGGGTGGCCCTTGATGCTGCCGAAGCCGTCCGGGCCCACGTAGGCGTTGCCCGGCACGTCCTGCGTGGCCGCGAACAGGACCGGCAGAGCGCCGTGTTCGGGGTCGTTGAGCAGGAACGCGAGACGGTTGACGGCGTTCGCCGAGGAGTGCGCGGCCAGCGAGGTCGTGGCGATGCCGGGGTGGGCGAGCACCGACTTCACCCGGCTGCCGGACGCGGTCAGCCGCCGCTGGAGTTCGAGGGAGAACAGGACGACCGCGAGCTTGGAGTCCCGGTAGGCGTGCATCGGGTGGTACGTGCGCGACCGCCAGTCCAAGTCGGCGACATCCAGCTTGGACTGGCGGTGCAGCTGGCTGGTCACACTCACGACACGGTCGGTCAGGTACGGCAGGAGCAGGCCGGTCAGCGCGAACGGGCCGGTGTAGTTCGTCGCGGTCTGCACGTCGAGACCGTCGGCGGTGCGGGCCGCCGGGACGTCCATGACACCGGCGTTGTTGATGAGGACGTCCAGGTCGCCGGTCCACTGCTGCGCGAACTCCCGTACGGAACCCAG
>NZ_JBSFLV010000232.1:0-10669 GCF_053599215.1 Streptomyces sp. NPDC001002
GATCCGGTGCTCCAGCTTGTTGATCATCGCGAGGAGGATCATGACGAGTTTCGTGGAGTTCCCGACAGCCTCGCGAAGTTCGCCCTGTTGTTCCAGTACGCCGCCCCGTCGATCAGTTCCTGTCCGATGGCCTCATTGGTGGCCACGGCCGCGGCCGCCGCTGTGGCACTACGAGGAAACAGCGCGTCCTCGTACGCGGTGAGCGCGGCCTCGATGTCGTCGGGGTGCGCGGCGATGGCCAGGCCGAGTTCGGCGCCGTCCTGCATGGCGAGGTTGGCGCCTTCGCCGTCCGGCGGCGAGAGGTGGGCGGCGTCGCCGACCAGGGTCACCCCGGGCACCCGATCCCAACGGTGCCCGATCGGCAGCGAGTTGAGGGGCCGCAGGACCGGGGCGGTGTCGCTGTCGGTGATCAGGGCGGTGATCTCGGGGGCCCAGCCGTCGAACTCCGCGACGATCCGGGCGGTGGCCGTAGCGGAGTCCGTGAAGTCGATGTCGGCGAACCACTCCTGCGGCTTGGCCAGCGTCACATAGGCGTGCAGGGTCTCGCCGCTCTCCCGGTGCGCCCCGATCCACTTCCCGCTCGCTCCCGTGTCCGGTGCGAGCACGAACAGCGATCCGCCGCCGACCGTCTTCGCGGCGGTCGGGTGCCTGGTCTCGCTGTCGTAGAGATAGGTCTCGACGAAGGACCGGCCGAAATACTCGGGCGTGGCGTCGGACAGCAGCGGTCGTACCCGAGACCAGGCGCCGTCCGCGCCGACGAGCAGGTTCGTGACGACGATGCTGCCGTCGGCGAAGGTGACCTCGTGGCGGCCGTCGTCGAGGGTGCGGGTGTCGCTGACCTTGTGGCCCCAGCGGACGGTGCCGGCCGGGAGCGAGTCGAGCAGGATCTGCCGCAACTCGCCGCGCTGCACCTCGGGGCGGCCACCGGTGCCGTCGTCGGGCTCGTCCATCAGGAGGGTGCCGTCCCGGTCGAGGACGCGGGTCGCCTGGCGGCCCTCCAGGACGATGGCGCGGAACTCGTCCATCAAGTCGGCCGCTTCCAGGGCGAGTTGGCCGTTGTAGTCGTGGATGTCGAGCATCCCGCCCTGCAGCCGGGCCATCGGCGAGGCCTCCGCCTCGTAGACCGTGACCGGGATGCCGTTCACGTGCAGGACGCGGGCGAGGGTCAGTCCGCCGAGTCCGGCGCCGATGATCGTGACGTGAGTGGTCATGACGACTCCTTGGGTGTCCTGAGTTGTCGCGGGCCCGCCGGACGGTCGCCCGGCGGGTACTCCGGAACGGTTCCAGCGCGCACCGACAGGTCGCCGACGCGAGACCGACACGGCCGACAACCCCCCGACGGCTGTCCGACGGCTTTCCGACACGGCCGACACCCGACCGACACCGCTGTTGCCCGGGAGACGCGGTGCTTGCACCATCTCCGCATGGACGACACCCCGCTCACCTCGCCAACTGCCCTCCCCTCCTTGCGTGTTGCGGCCCAGGAGGCAGGCTTCACCAGGTCGTGCGACGAACGGACCGGCAGCCTGCTCGCCGTACTCGCCGCGGCCCGGCCGGGTGGCCGCGTGCTCGAACTCGGCACCGGCGTCGGCGAAGGCACCGCCTGGCTCCTGAGCGGGATGGACGGAGCCGCGCGGCTGGTCACCGTCGAACTCGACGCCACCGTCCAGGCGATCGCCCGCGAGGAGCTGGGGTCCGACCCGCGAGCGACCTTCGTGACGGCGGACGCGGGGCAGTGGCTGGAGGAGTACGACGGCGACCCCTTCGACCTGGTGTTCGCGGACACCTGGCCCGGCAAGTTCACCCACCTCGAACACGCCCTGGACCTCGTGGCACCCGGCGGGACCTACCTGATCGACGACCTGCTCCCCCAGCCGGACTGGCCGCAGGCCCACAGGGCCGCCGTGAAACGCCTGCTGGGCGAGGTGGAGGCCCGCCCGGATTTCCGGTCCGTGCGCCTGGCGTGGTCGAGCGGCCTGGTCATGGCGGTGCGCAGAGAGGGGGGACCGAAAACGCCGTGAGCCGCCCCGCCCCGACGATTAGGCTCACCGCCATGCCCACGGCCAAGAAGCGCGCGCGTACGTACGATCCCGTCAAGACTCGCACCGCGGTACTCGCCCAGTTCGGGAACGTACGCCGGGCCGTGGGGACGCTCACCCCCGAGCAGCTCGCGTTGCCCACACGTCTGGGCGAGTGGACCGTACGGGAGCTGGTCGCGCACATCGGGATGGCGGTCACGGCCGTCCACCGCTCCCTGGACCTGCCCGCCCCGCCCGCGCAGGACGCCGTGCTCCTCGACTGGCCCTTCGCCACTTCGGCGAACTCCGCCGCCATCGCCGACTTCACACGGAAGCTCGCCGAGCAGCACCCCGACCTCGACGCCTACCTCGCCGACATCGAGCGGACCCTCACCGGGCACCTCGACACCCACCCCGGCACCCGGCTGCTCCAGACCAACGCCGGCGCCATGCCCCTCGCCGACTACCTGGTCACCCGTACCGTCGAACTGGTCGTCCACACCGACGACTTGAACGCGGCCGTGCCGGGTCTCGACATCCCGTACGACCGCCAGGCCCTCGCCGCCTGCACCCGGCTGCTCGCCGATGCGCTCGCAGTGAAGGCGCCCGGCGCGACTACGGAGGTGCGGATCCCGCCGTACGCCGTCGTGCAGTGTGTCGAAGGGCCCCGGCACACCCGTGGCACTCCGCCGAACGTCGTCGAGACCGACCCGCTGACCTGGCTGCGGCTCGCGACCGGGCGGACGCGGTGGAAGGACGCCGTGGCGGAGGCGAAGGTGAGCGCGAGCGGGGAGCGGTCGGATCTGGGCGGGTTGCTGCCGATCATGGGGTGAGGCGGCCGATGCCGATCATCGGGGGACAGGGAACCCGTCCCGTGTCCCTCCCGTCCCATCTCCATGGACAAACAGCGATTCACCCTCGCCGTGCTGACCATCCTTCCGCTCGTCGTGGCCTGCGGGAGTGAGAAGGCGACCGGAGGGAGCGGTTCGGTCGATGCCGAGCGGCCCGTCACCGGTGTGGACTGGCGGGTCCAGGACATCACCGCGGACGGCGCGACCAAGAAGGTGCAGGGCAAGCCGTACCTCGCCTTCGACGCCAAGAGCGGCAAGGTCGGCGGCCGGCTCGGCTGCAACGCCGTCAACGCGACGGCCACCGTACGCGCCGGACACATCACGCTCGGCCGTCCGTCCACCACCCGAATGATGTGCGACGCCTCACTCATGGGCACCGAACGCTCGCTGCTGAGCCTCTTCGACGGCCGGGTCGGCTACCGAGTCGATCACGGCACCCTCACGCTGACCAGCGAAAACGGCACGAGCGTCCGCGCCGTCGCCGCCGAGTGATCCACTACCGGCGAGTAACCCCAATTCGGACCAGTGGTCGATCTCGCCTACACTCGGTGCCGTGCCACGTGGTGACGGTCGACTCAGTCATGATCTGCTCCCCGGCGAGAAAGGACCCCAAGACGCTTGCGGCGTCTTCGGAGTCTGGGCTCCCGGTGAAGAGGTCGCCAAGCTCACTTACTTCGGGCTCTACGCCCTACAGCATCGAGGCCAGGAATCCGCGGGAATCGCGGTCAGCAACGGCTCGCAGATCCTTGTCTTCAAGGACATGGGCCTCGTCTCCCAGGTCTTCGACGAGACCTCGCTCGGTTCGCTCCAGGGTCATATCGCGGTCGGTCACGCCCGCTACTCGACCACCGGCGCCTCCGTGTGGGAGAACGCCCAGCCGACGTTCCGTGCCACCGCGCACGGCTCCATCGCGCTCGGCCACAACGGCAACCTGGTCAACACCGCGCAGCTCGCGGAGATGGTCGCCGACCTGCCCAAGCAGGAGGGCCGCACCCCGCGCGTCGCGGCGACCAACGACACCGACCTGCTGACGGCGCTGCTCGCCGCCCAGGCCGACGAGGACGGCCGGCCGCTGACCATCGAGGAGGCCGCCCACACGGTCCTCCCCAAGGTGCGCGGCGCCTTCTCCCTCGTCTTCATGGACGAGCACACCCTCTACGCGGCCCGCGACCCGCAGGGCATCCGCCCCCTGGTCCTGGGCCGGCTGGAGCGCGGCTGGGTCGTCGCCTCCGAGTCCGCCGCCCTCGACATCTGCGGTGCCGCCTACGTCCGCGAGATCGAGCCGGGCGAGTTCGTCGCCATCGACGAGAACGGCCTGCGCACCTCGCGATTCGCGGAAGCGAAGCCCAAGGGCTGCATCTTCGAGTACGTGTACCTGGCCCGCCCGGACACGGACATCGCCGGGCGGAACGTGTACCTCTCCCGCGTGGAGATGGGACGCAAGCTCGCGAAGGAAGCCCCGGTCGAGGCCGACCTGGTCATAGCGACACCGGAGTCCGGCACCCCCGCCGCCATCGGCTACGCGGAGGCGTCCGGCATCCCCTTCGGCGCGGGCCTCGTGAAGAACGCCTACGTGGGCCGTACGTTCATCCAGCCCTCGCAGACCATTCGTCAGCTCGGCATCCGCCTGAAGCTGAATCCGCTGAAGGAAGTCATCAAGGGCAAGCGACTGGTCGTCGTCGACGACTCCATCGTGCGCGGCAACACCCAGCGCGCCCTGGTGCGCATGCTCCGCGAGGCCGGCGCGGCCGAGGTCCACATCCGGATCTCCTCGCCGCCCGTGAAGTGGCCCTGCTTCTTCGGCATCGACTTCGCCACGCGCGCGGAGCTGATCGCCAACGGCATGACCATTGACGAGATCGGCATCTCGCTCGGCGCCGACTCCCTGGCGTACATCTCCATCGACGGCATGATCGACGCGACCACCATCGCCAAGCCGAACCTCTGCCGCGCCTGCTTCGACGGCGAGTACCCGATGGAGCTCCCGGACCCCGAACTGCTGGGCAAGCAGCTCCTGGAGACCGAACTGGCCGCCGGTCCGGCCGCCACGGCCGCGGCCGACGCGATCCGTCGGCCGTAGCCGCCCGTCACACCCGCAGTACGACACGAAGGTTCTCACCGTCATGCCTGAGACAACTGGTGCCAGCTACGCAGCCGCGGGCGTCGACATCGACGCGGGCGACCGCGCCGTGGAACTCATGAAGGAGTGGGTCAAGAAGACCCGGCGCCCCGAGGTCCTCGGCGGCCTCGGCGGCTTCGCCGGCCTCTTCGACGCCTCCGCCCTGAAGAAGTACGAGCGCCCCCTGCTCGCCTCCGCGACCGACGGCGTCGGCACCAAGGTCGACATCGCCCGGCAGCTGGGCGTCTACGACACCATCGGCCACGACCTGGTCGCGATGGTCATGGACGACATCGTGGTGTGCGGCGCCGAGCCGCTGTTCATGACCGACTACATCTGCGTCGGCAAGGTCCACCCCGAGCGGGTCGCCGCCATCGTCAAGGGCATCGCCGAGGGCTGCGTACTGGCCGGCTGCGCCCTGGTGGGCGGCGAGACGGCCGAACACCCCGGGCTGCTCGGCGAGGACGACTTCGACGTCGCGGGCGCCGGTACGGGCGTGGTGGAGGCCGACCGGCTGCTGGGCCCCGATCGCATCCGTACGGGTGACACGGTGATCGCCATGGCGTCCTCCGGTCTTCACTCGAACGGGTACTCGCTGGTCCGGCACGTCCTGCTGAACCAGGCGGGCCTCTCCCTGGACGCGCGCATCGACGAGCTCGGCCGCACGCTCGGCGAGGAGCTCCTGGAGCCCACCAAGATCTACTCGCTGGACTGCCTGGCGCTGACGAGCACCGCCGAGGTGCACGCCTTCTCGCACGTCACCGGCGGTGGCCTCGCCGCGAACCTCGCCCGTGTCGTCCCTGACGGCCTGCACGCGATCGTGGACCGCGCGACCTGGACCCCGGACCCGATCTTCGACCTGGTCGGCCGGACCGGTCAGGTCGAGCGCCTGGAGCTGGAGAAGACCCTCAACATGGGCGTGGGCATGATCGCCATCGTCCCCGAGGAGTCCACGGACGTGGCCCTGGCGACCCTGGCGGACCGCGGCGTCGACGCATGGGTGGCCGGCGAGATCACCGACCGCGGCGACCACGGGACGGGCGCGGCGCTCATCGGCGACTACGCGAGCTGAACCGCGCCCCTACCCGGGCCGAACCGCACCAAGCAGCGCAAAACCCGGTCCGGCGGGGGTAACCGCATGGACCGGGTCAAGCAACGCTGGGTCGTCAAGCGCCGCGGCGTTGAGACGTCGGACCGGACTCGTCGTCCTCGTCCTCGTCGTCGTTATAGAGATCCGCGTACTGCGAGTACGGGTCGTCGTCTTCCTCGTCCTCGTCCTCGAACGGCTCGCCATTCGGCGGCTGGTTCGAAGTCGAAGCGCCCAGCTCGTTGGCCAGACGCGACAGGTCAGTCCCGCCGCTGTTGTACTTCAGCTGGCGGGCGACCTTCGTCTGCTTGGCCTTGGCCCGGCCGCGCCCCATGGCTCGACCCCCTCGGTGACGGGGCTCGACGGCCCCAGAGTCTTGACACGCGTTCATGATCTGGAACGGGCTCTCCGTGGAGAGACCGGTCCGTAGGGCTTCCACGGTACCTGAGCCCGCGCCCATACGGTACGTCGCCCGCACGACGGGCCCGGGTCCACCCCCTGCGAGGCGCCCCGTCCCCGCTGGTCAACCGCGATTTTAACCACTTCTTCGCGGGCGACCCGCCGACGGACGTGAGAGTTCTCTCTAACTGCCCGCCGACGGGTACCGGCCAAACCTCAGCGAGCCCTTTTCAGGGCCGCCTCGTGCATCCTCTGCTCGGCGATCCGGTCGGCCGCGGCGGCCGGCGGAATACCGTCCTCCTTCGCACGTGCGAATATGGCCAGCGTGGTGTCGAAGATCTTCGCGGCCTTCGCCTTGCACCGCTCGAAGTCGAACCCGTGCAGCTCGTCGGCGACCTGGATCACCCCGCCCGCGTTCACCACGTAGTCCGGCGCGTAGAGGATTCCGCGGTCGGCGAGGTCCTTCTCGACGCCCGGGTGCTCCAGCTGGTTGTTGGCGGCGCCGCACACGATCGAGGCGGTCAGCACCGGCACGGAGTCGTCGCTGAGGGCCCCGCCGAGCGCGCAGGGCGCGTACACGTCCAGCCCCTCCACCCGGATCAGCGCCTCGGTGTCGGCGACCGCGCGCACACCGGCCGGGTGCGCGTCGAGGATCCGGCGTACGGCCTCCTCGCGCACGTCCGTGACGACGACCTCGGCGCCCTCCGCCAGCAGGTGCGCCACCAGGTGGTGGCCGACCTTGCCGACGCCCGCGATGCCGACCCTGCGGCCGCGCAGCGACGGGTCGCCCCAGAGGTGCTGGGCGCTGGCCCGCATGCCTTGGTAGACGCCGAACGCGGTGAGCACGGAGGAGTCGCCGGCGCCGCCGTTCTCGGGTGAACGCCCGGTCGTCCAGCGGCACTCGCGGGCGACGACGTCCATGTCGGCGACGTACGTACCGACATCGCACGCGGTGACGTACCGGCCGCCGAGCGAGGCCACCATCCGCCCGTAGGCGAGCAGCAGGTCCTCGGTCTTGTCACGGTCCGGGTCGCCGATGATGACGGCCTTGCCGCCGCCGTGGTCGAGACCGGCCATGGCGTTCTTGTACGACATCCCGCGGGCGAGGTTGAGCGCGTCGGCGACGGCTTCCTGCTCGCTCGCGTACGGGTAGAAGCGCGTACCGCCGAGCGCGGGGCCCAAAGCGGTGCTGTGGAGAGCGATCACGGCCTTGAGGCCGGAGGCGCGGTCCTGGCAGAGCACGACCTGCTCGTGACCGCCCTGGTCCGTGTGGAACAGGGTGTGCAGTGCGTCAGCAGGTGCGCCGGTTACGTCGGTCACTGTAGTGACTCCTGGGTAAGTAGCGGCGGTTGGAGACGAGCTCCCATGGGTGGCGGGGGCTGTGAGACGAGATTAGGGCCTTGGGGTGTCCGGCCACCGCGCAGTGCTCAGGATCACGTACTCATGTGATGCGTCCGTGCGACGATTTGGATAGATTTCCCGCCCGTTTGTGAGCGGGTTCCGCAGGTTTTCCCGTTGGTGGGCGGGGGATGGAGCAGGCGTGCCCAAGGTGTCCTCGGTGATCGTCCCGTATGCGACGTATCTGCGCGTGTACGAACCGCTGGCCGCCTTCCCGGAGCCGGAGCGCACCCACTGGGCACGCTACGCCCGCCGGCCCGACCGCCCCTCCTACCAGGACGAGCTGCGCCGCTCCCTGGCCGACCTGCTGCCCACCCCGCCCATCCCGGTGCCGGTGCACGAGAGCAGCGACGCCTTCGTGCTCGATGCCGACGGCGTGGTCTGCGTCTGCCCCTGGCGCACCCGGCTGCGCGGCTGGCAGGCCCTCCAGGAACTGCCCGAGGAGCTGCCGGCGCCGGTCCTGGAGGCGGTCCTGCCCGAGGTCGTACGACGCCAGGCGACCCAGGACTACGAGCGCTGGCTGCTGCGCAACCCCGACGCCCGCCCGTGGATCCGCATGGCCACCTGGCAGGTGCCGCTGCACTGGTTCGTGCTCGTCGCCGACGAGGAGCGGCGCTTCGACAAGGGCTCCGGCGAGATCCCGCCCGCGCTGCGCTACCGGACGCCGATGGTGCAGGCCCGCCGGCGCGTGGCCCGGGCCCTGCGGACGCTTCGGGACACCCTCGACGAGGGGCCGCTGATGGACGGTCTGCTGGATGTCGGGCGCTGGCTGGAGGAGTTCCATCCGCGCTCGCTGGTGGAGCTGGACTACGGCGGGCTCGTGCACGCGCTGCCGCCCGGCGAGCTGGAGGGCGACCACTCGGCGGCGGACGTCGCCGAGGGCATCGAGGCCCTGCGGCACGGCGACGGGGCGGCCGCGGGAGCGGCGTACGCACGGCTCGTGGACCGCTGGCGGTCGGTCAGGGACCGGCGCTCGGCGAACTGACGTTTGACGAATCGCCCGTTTTGGGGTTTCGTCCTGACACCGGCTCGTGCACTCGTGCGAGTCGCCCTTGCCTTCTGATGCCGCGTCCACATGGGACGTAGGTCCCGATCCGGGCTTATGTGTCAACAACGCGTCAACAAGGGGCAAGCGTGACGGACCGCACGTACGCGGCCCTTGCGTCCCTTACCCCTCCTCATGCCAAAATAGGACAAGGAGTCCGGGGAGGACTCCGCTCGCATTGCACGCTTTGGGGGGTCTGATGACTCCTGATCGCCCTGTGACTGATCGTCACAGTGGCGTGACTGTCCGCTATGGCATGGTCCATCGGCTTCCGTCGCTGATGGATACCTGGAGGGGCAATTCCATCGGTTTGGCCTACGTGGTTGGACAGATGGTGTAGTTGTAGTGCCGAGGACAAGCCGTTCGTCCTATAACCGACTCGACTCGCGTCCGCCATTTCGGGCAACGCGGGTCAAGGTGCAGAATTTAGAGGAAAGAACCGAGAAGGTTCGGTTCTCCCGAGGAGGCCGCTCATGACCGCTCGCACCCCTGATGCCGAGCCGCTGCTGACCCCGGCTGAGGTCGCCACGATGTTCCGTGTTGACCCCAAGACGGTCACGCGGTGGGCGAAGGCCGGCAAGCTCACGTCGATCCGTACGCTCGGCGGGCACCGCCGCTATCGCGAGGCGGAGGTCCGTGCGTTGCTCGCGGGCATCCCGCAGCAGCGCAGCGAGGCCTGAACAACTGGATAACCGGGCAAACCGGCAGGTCCCCCAACTTGTCGATACGTCCGATCACTAGCTCCAAACGACGCGGGTTCTGCCCCAACAGAGCCCACGCCCAAGCCCCTCCGGGCTTTCCCACCACGTGACAAGGGTGCGTCGTCGATCGCGCTGGACTCCGCCGGGTCCAGCGCGATCTTTTTTGTGCGCGTGCGGTGGATGAGGTGGGTGGGTCCGGTGGGGCTGTGAGCGACCTTGTCGGAGTCTGAGGAGTGACCCTGACGGGAGGCTGACGGGGACCCCGGTCACTGGTGCAATTGCACATATAAAATTGACCAGTTGTAGGAGAGGGGTAAATTCCTCGGTTTCAGAAACTCATGCAGTGACACCCGTCACATGCCAGAGTCCTTGTTACCTCGCGCGAGAGTGCGCTAAAGGAGCGTCACGCACTGGCGGGACTCTCGTCCTCGACGGCCCCGTCGGCCACCGGGTCGGCCGGCGGCGCGGAGTCCAACTCCTGCCACAGCAGGCGATGGCAGATCGGACAGTGACGCATCAGATGCCGGTAGGACGTGGCGGCCGCCAGGTGCGCACGGAGCAACGCGCGCGTCTCGTGCCTGACCGAAGCCGCCATACGCCACCTCCAGGGGCCGCACGGGCCGCCCGCGAACGTGCCCTGGTCTCTGGGTACCGAGCGAATGTGACGCCGTCAAGACGGCGGGAGGCGATGAGGGACTCTTGAGGGACGAGAACCGGAAGTGTCGCCGGTTCGGCTGCCCGTAGGTAAGGAAGCGGGCACACAAAAAAGCCCGGATCCGAAGATCCGGGCTTCTTCTGCTGCGGTCCTGACGGGATTTGCTGTGTCTGATTGCGGCTCCGCCGCGGGCGCGGCCTCCACCTTGACAGTCTGGCGAGGGGCTTCGCGTGCGAATAAGGGCCCGCAACCCCTTGTCGGGTGCGGGCCCTTCTGCTTCCACTGCGGTCCTGACGGGATTTGAACCCGCGGCCTCCACCTTGACAGGGTGGCGAGCACTCCACTAGTTTTCGTTTGTGTCGGAGGGTTCCATGGCCGCGTCCTCGAAGTTGCCCC